>JAUHXX010000019.1 GCA_030426825.1 Bacteroidia bacterium
ATATTTATGTTCCTAACTCGTCGGCAGAAAATTCAATCTATTTTACAAAGGATTTTGAGTCTCTCCAAAGAACTAAGTATGTTAAAGTAAAACCAGGAGACACACTACTTTCTATAGCTAAAAAAACAGGAATAAAAATGAGAGAGATATTAAAGATAAATAAAGATATCAACCCACATAAAATCACTGTAGGGCAAAAAATAAAAATACCTTATTAAAGAATTTTCTATGCAGAAAGTCTAAAACTCAATTTCATTAAGCTCATTTAATCCTGCACGAGCATTGGCCGATATATCACCTTTTTCATAATTTGCTAAATCTTCTAAAGGGGCAATTAACTGCTCTAACTTTTTATTGACCCTTTGCAGATTAAAATCGCGGTCAGCAATGCACAATGCTTCCTCAGAGATATCAAAGAACTTTTGATACTCTTTCAGGTTCTTTTGGATCTCGTATCGCCATGATTGATCATGAACAAGAGACCATATATAATCGTTTCCATCTGTATAATTTCGTACTTTGACACCGTTTAGCAGCACTGGATATGTATATCCGTTTTTATGAATGTATTCTTTTTCATAAGGGCCGTAAAATCCATTTTTCTCGAGTGATTCTAATTGAATTTCTTCCTGTTTTTCATACTCTTTGGGTGTTAAGTCCCAATAGGAAAGCTTATTCAATTCAGATTTTGAGTAACCAGTGAACCGTTCAAATTCTTTGTTGATTTCAATAAACTTTCCTGACATGTCATTTAAAGCAATTCCAACCGTTGAGTTTTCAAACAAACTTCTGAACTTTTCTTCATTTGCAGCTAATTCATTTCTAAGACCAACTTGCTTGGTAACATCCACATTAACTCCCAACATTCTGACTGGTTTACCATTTTCGTCAAAGACCACTTCGGCATCCGCTTGAATATATTTGATTTTTCTTTTGGAGGTTTTAATTCTAAACTCAATGTTAAACTTCTTTTCATTATTCAAAGCCTTATCTACAGCAATACTGCTCGCTTCGGCATCATCTGGGTGAATAGTTTTCAACCAAGCATCATAGGCTCCTGAAAATTCTTGAGGATGAACTTCATATAAGGCGTACATGGATTCATCCCAAAACAATTCATTATTTACAACGTCCCAATCCCACACACCTACACCACTCGCCTTCACGGCAGACCTGAAACCTTCAGCAGAGATGCCGTACTTGTTTTTTTCGATTAATTCAAAAAGCGAACAATTTTCAAATTCTGTTTTGTACTGCAAATTAAACGGCATCAAATCAACATATACCGTGACATCATTAAAGTTTTGTTTATTGCTATTTAGAAATTTGCGAATCGAACGTTGATTTTCTTCAGATAAAGCCAAAACTTCACTTAATGATTGTTCTGCGACCTTTTCAAAGGAAAGATCAACTTTTGACAAAAAAGATTCATTACCTATAACAATTTCACTTTGCTGATTAATGAGTATTACAGCATGTTCTGACCAACCAAAAGTTTGAGCAAAACGGAGTTTTAGAGAAGTAGTCAAATTAGTTGTGGGCACTGATTTAAACGTTTAATACAACGAAATTTAAACAATTAAACCTTTTAGGAATTTCACCTAAGTATTAACACTTAATAGCGCGAACAAAAACTAAAGTGAAGCCCCTGAAATGATTTCGTTAACCACACCTGCTCCTCTTTCGTCAATGAGCCCTGCAAGCTGATCCTGAATAGAAATTAAATATGTTGCTGTTTTGGAATCCAATAGCCTTGCCTTAGTAACCGCTTTACCCGAACGCTCTGTCTCACATTCTATCATGATAAATTTACCACAATGTCTACATTCATAAATTGTGACCTGTTCTGAATCACCGGCGTGAAATTGTCTTGTCACCTTATCTGAAAAATGTTCAATTTGGTTTAAGCCCTTATCATTAATTTCATCTTGATTAATTGGGCAATTACATTTTAGCTTTTGTTCTTGAACCAATGCAGGGTCACTGGTAAATTTATCAGATGGAATTTCTTTTAGTTTCTGAGACTCAGATATGACTGATTCTAAATCATTTGAAATGTTGGGTGTGTTGGATTCATCAGCATTTTTGGAAGTTGCGTGGTCCGTCACCCTCTTTAATAGGTTTTTTACTTGCTTTACAAGTAAAGAGGAAGAACTTTCTGCAAATAAAGTTAAGTGCCCTTGCGGATTAGATTGATCAATTTCATACACCACCTTAAATGCATTGCCATCCGCTTTGAATTCAATCTTAAACTCCAGTGGAAAAGACGCATTATAGAACTCGAATTGAAACATCCCTCCCTTTGAATGCAAATCTGCTCGAACTGTACCTTTATTTTTAATCAAAGACCTTTTAACTCTTAACTCATCAAAATTTGATTCTACAGTATAGGTATTGATTAATTCAGTACAGCCCATGACCATTTCATCAAATTGATGATTAATATTGGCTGATGGGAAAAACATAGCTTCTAAATTCATAGCGTATAATTCTGATTTAAAAATACAATTTTATCTTACTTAAACAGATCAAAAGTTCACGTTTATTGACCCATTTTAAATAAGTGAAAACCAGTTATTTGTACCAAAAAGGGTTAAATCAGTGATTACTTTAAATAATTTAACATTTAATTCTCGATTTGAGAAAACTCAATGTTTTGGGCACTTTACAAGCAAGTAACAGCTGTATTCAGAAATTATTTCATCAACAATATTAAATAAAAATGCATTTATCCGAATTTGCGACTATCTTTGGCACTTAAATTAAATAAAGTAACATGAATAAAGGAACAGTAAAGTTCTTCAATGACACTAAAGGATTTGGTTTCATTGTAGAAGAAGGTTCAAACAAAGAACATTTTGTACACGTATCAGGTTTAATTGACGAAATTCGCGAAGGTGATGCAGTTGAGTTCGAACTTGAAGAAGGAAAAAAAGGATTAAACGCGGTAAAAGTAAAAGTACTTTAATACCTACGATATAATTTTTTAAAAAAAAAGGCTACTGAATTTCAGTAGCCTTTTTTTTGTTCCTATTTTTTCTTTTCAAATCGTTTTTCAATACTATAAGATTCCAGATATTGTTCTCCGTCTTCATTGTATTTCACTTGTTCGAATTCCTCTGCTTTCAAAACAAGTTCTTTATTTGTTAAACGATCTACATAATAAATCATACCTCCTATAACAAGTTGAGTTTTCTTCTTAGCTGTATCAAACCAGTACCAATTACCTGAATTAGTACTCTTTGAATTCTCAACAGTCGCGTTTACAGAATAATCACCATTTTTCTCAATCGTTGTTATTTCTTCATAACTGTAAGGATCATACGAATAACTATCAGTCTCATTAACTCCGTTCATTGTGTATGAATACCATTCTGTTTCATTTGCTATTCCGTTTTCAACTATTAGTGAAGCGGATTCTTCATAAGTATCCCCTTGATAATTTTCGGTATAGGTATAAGTTTCGTTTCCATAAGTCAACTCCCAGTCTCCAGTAATTCTGGCATCTCGAGTTTTAAGTGATAAAAAGGGATCATTCTCTCCTTTTTTGCAAGACTGAAATAATGTCGCCACCACTACAATTGTCATCAAAATTCTTAAAGTTTTCATAGTTTCTAATTATTTCTTTTTTGTAAACGTTATTGTGCTTACACGAGAGTAACTACTTCCTGAGCCATCTGGATTAACATAATTAGACTGATAATCTTCTTTCAGAATCAATTCATCTTTTGCTAAGCGATCTATGATATAATCATCTCCGTTAATGATAATACCCGTTTTCTTTTTCGTATTGTTTGACCAAAACCAAGTACCAGATTCTGTTTCTTCTTCTGAAGGATACACGTTTCTGAGTAGTGATGAACCGTCCTTATTAATTTCAAGTGTTGAAGTATACTCAGAAGTGTCGCTGTAGGAATCGGTTTTATAAATTTCAATTCCATTTTCATAAACTGATGAGTTGACGGTTTCTGTGGTCACTCCATCATAAGTGAATCCTTGTCGAAATTCAGAATAAGAAGTTGTTAACTCCCAGTTTCCAACAATTCTAGCGTCTCTAGATTTTAAAGATAAAAACGGATCATTTTCTCCTTTTTTGCATGACTGTAATGCGATTAGAGCAACAGCTGCTATCGCAAATAATTTAATTGTTTTCATATTTTTTGTTTTAAATGATTTAAGTTATGGCAAATCTAAATAGAGACTGCCTGGGATAAGAATTGAATATCGCAGCAACAAAACAATATTTGCGATAATCACAAAACAGCATTAAACAAACTAGCAGCTTGGTTTTAAGCTGCTAGCGTTTAGGGTTAAATTTAGCTGGTAAGCTAGAATATTTTAAGAACTAAATTCATAGTCTTTAGCAAAGTAACCAATTTCGCGTAGAAACAACAATAGGGAAACTACGTTTAATATAGCGTAGTTTCCGCAATATTGCATTTTCTAAATTATTTAATAATTAATTCTATATTTAAATACATGTTTAAAAAACTCAATAATCAACCTCTTTTAAAGGGCGCACTGCTATCGGCATGCATCATATTCGGGATACATCTTTCTCTGTATTTGATTATTCAATTGCTTATTTATGGATTAAGTCTATTATTTGGATTGGCAGATAATCCGCCAAGTTTAATGATTCAATTTCTGCCACAATTCTGGATGATTGGCCTGGCTTGCTTGCTCCTTTTCAATATCATTTTTATCACAACTACAAAAATGAGAGAATCGGTTTCACTGCCACAGTTCTTTATTGGGCAACTAATTTCTGTTATTGCATTATTTTGCCTCTATCAAGGTTGGAATATAGATTGGAGTAATCCTTCAGAGTGGTTTCACATCACAGTTGATAAAACTATGGTAGATTAAATTTTAGATTTTTCTACAATAACGTTGCCGTTGTCATCCCTCAAAATCACACATTGAACGTACTCATGTCGTACCACCTGAATCAGTGTTTCCCGATTTTCTATTGATGTATTTACATTTTCAAAATGAACGCGATCATCCGAACCAACAAAACGCCATTCTTTTACTTCGTTTTTTTTAAATGCGCCCCCGTTATCCATTTCATATTCAACGTCATGCGCTATATAAGGAAGTAATAAGCATTCTACCTGCAATACTTCTTTATTATTCACTGCAATGGGCTGATTAAATATTATTGTTGCCAAATTAGCAGGTAAGCTAGCATTTAACTCACGCCAAAACATGGTATCTTTATTAAATAAATCTTTTTCGTCCATACTTATTCTTCAAAATGCGCATGATAAACATCAACATATCTACTCATTTTCTCAGTGCTAGATGATTTACCTTTTTTTAGTTTTTTACTTTCTTTCATCATTGCGTGAAGCACAATATGAAACTGATCATGATCTTCACCCTTCATAGTACATAACTTAATGATTTGACCCAACTCTTCTTTAATATCCTTTCCTAACTTTTTATAATCATTTCCGTCAAAAGAACGAATAAGCACTTCAATATTTTG
This sequence comes from Bacteroidia bacterium, assembly GCA_030426825.1. Lineage (GTDB taxonomy): Bacteria > Bacteroidota > Bacteroidia > Flavobacteriales_D > Crocinitomicaceae > Paracrocinitomix. The sequence continues at coordinate 5,495 of JAUHXX010000019.1, forward strand.
CATCCCTACTTCAGTTTCATGGTTGACCTTCCATTTTTTTCCAAGATTAAGTTTTAAGCCCTCTAAATTCTTATCTTTCTCAAAAACAACCTCTTCTGAAGCGAGTGATTCAGGAGTTTCAGATGACTCAGGGCTTGTACAAGAAAGTACTACTAAAATCAAGCAAACTAACAATACCTTTCCTTTTTTCATAAGGCAAAGATAAGACCTATTCACGTGCATTTTTTATTAAATCAACTAACCAAAGGATTATTTCAACTTAAATTCTGTTTAAATTTGAAAGGATGTTTCAAATTATTAAAGCCGAAAAAGGACATTTAACAGAGCTTACTGAAGTGGCCAGAAAATCCTTTTTGGAATCTCATGGTCATAGCGCTTCTGAAACCGACATTCAAGATTACCTGGAGCGGAATTTAACGATACTCGAATTAGAAAAGGAGCTCAAAAACCCTGATTATATCTATCGATTAATTTTGAAAGATAAAAGGCTCATAGGTTATTCTAAACTGATATTAAACGTTGCAACTTCGGCCATTCTTGAAGAACAAATAGCAAAATTAGAGCGAATTTATATTCTTCAATCCGAATTGGGATCAGGCTTAGGCAAGGAATTATTCGATTTCAATGTTGAACTTGCCAGAAAGAATCATCAAAAAGGAATGTGGTTATTCGTTTGGGTTGAAAACAAGCGAGCGTTTAGATTCTATCAAAAAATGGGCTTTGAAATTGTTGGACAACATGATTTTAAAATCTCTGAAACCCACAGTAACCCCAACCATCAAATGTTTTTAAGGTTTTAGGTTTATGAGGGATCATTTTAAAAAATTGAAAAAACAGAACATTCGTATCATTGATGAAAAGTATGCCTTGGCAGACTACGGCCCAATTGACTTATCAGTTTTCAATAAAAACTTAGCGATCATTGATGTTTCAATTTGTGCGAATTTGGATTCATTTATTCAAAATGAACTTAAAAAAATCAATGCTAAAATTGGTTACGGAGGCTACTTAGAACAACGATCAATTTACAAGAGATCAGTTGATTTCAAACCAGAAATGGACCCTCATCAGGAAAGAGACATACATTTGGGGATAGATATTTGGGCGTCTGCTGGCACTGCCGTTAACGCGTTAATGGAAGGTGAAGTTCATAGTTTTAGTAACAATGTAGGGTTTGGTAACTATGGACCGACAATTATTCTTAAACATCAAATTGAAGACTTTGTTTTTTATAGTTTATACGGTCATTTAAGTATTAATTCGCTTCAAGGTATTCGAAAAGGACAATGCATAAAAGCAGGTGAACCTTTCGCCAAATTAGGAGATACCGGGGTTAATGGAGATTACCCGCCACATTTGCATTTTCAATTAATAAAAGAGATTGGTGATTGGGTTGGAGATTATCCAGGGGTTTGTTCTAAGCAAGACCTTCAATTTTATCAAGAAAATTGCCCAGACCCGAAATGGGTTCTGCAATTTTGATAAATTAAGTACAACAAATAACTCCACATATACGGAAGTATGTTTATTTTTAGGTATGAATAAATGGTTGATAATAGTTACAGCAACTATTCTTGTTTCATGTGGTCATACCAAGGAATTACCTGAAGAGAATATAATTGAAAGTCATCAAGAGAAAGGCTATAACGTTTTATTAAACATATCTCACCATGGCTCATACTGCGGAGGAATGGCACCTACTTCGGAGATGTTAGCCGCTTTGAATTATCAACAGGCCAATACCACATTTGTATTAATCCATAAATCAAGCAACACCAAGGCAAATGTTAAAACTGATTCATTGGGAATATTAAAACTAAGCCTTGTACCTGGTGAATATGCTATACGTGAGTATTTCAAAAATTGCACATTTGAAGAATTCATAAAACAACAAAAAACTGCAGAAGGAGAATATTTTCAGCACACCGGTGGAGATGAGTGTTATCGAAACTGGTGGGAAGCAAATCTCTTAGATTTTGAAATTAGCGATACGCTTTCTATTTTGAAAAAAGACCTTTCTACTTCCACACGTTGTTTTGTCGGAAATAACCCTTGCTTAAAATATACAGGACCTTATCCTCCGTGAATTCTCTTTGAAAGTTGACTGATTTTACTCCCAATTTTCGGTGACTTCTTTAATCTCCCCCTTCTCATTAACCAAATTGTAAAGTGTGGTGGTACTTACAGTTTGCATAGGGTATTTCCCTCCCATTTTTTTCTTAGAAGTGCTCACATGAAAAGTGATCAGAATTTTATCTTCATCCCCCGACATGTCGCTATGTGCAATTCTTGCATTTAACTCATTCGTCTCCCAATAATCACTACCATCCCAACTATCAGTTTCTGCTAAAATTTGTGAACTTATAAATTCCCCCGTCTTTGACAATGAATAAGCCATATAAACCATTCTCGTTTTTCCATTATTTATGTTAATTTGGGTTTCAAAAGTGATGTAAAAATTGAAATCGGCTTTTTCTATTTTTCCTACTGCCTCAAATTGATCATAGGTGTCTTCAGAAGCTCCCAAATATTTAGCAGCCAGACTAACATCAATACTTTTACCAACCGCATTAAAAACTTGCTCTTCGTTCTGAAACCCATTAAATAAGTTGTTAGAGTTTGTTTCAAAGGGCATTTTCACATTAGAAAAAAGGGCATTAAAAGCTTTAAAATCTTGGGCATTAAGGGTGGTTAAGAATATCGTTGTAACTAATATCAATAGTGTTTTCATAATTTTTTTTATCAAATTTAAAATGAATACTCTTGAAAATACCTACGGGATTCTACTGATATTAACTTTATCCCTGTTCAATCTCATTCAGATGAAATGAAAATTTTTCCTTGCTTTTCTTATCTTCACCATCTTATGAAAGCCATCTTGCCCACGATATTTATCATAACTTTTGCTTTTAACACAATTCATGCACAAGAAGATAGTCTTTTAATAAAGGATTATCAGAAAACAATCGAGTCTGACAGCCATGACACCCTGAAGGTTAAAGCATTGTGGAATTGGGACAATATCGTTTATTTTTCAGACCCCAAAATGGACTCTTCGCTCCTGAATCAAATTGTAGAGATATGCAAAGTCAATTTAGATAAAGAAATTTCATTCCAGGAGAAACGCTTTTTCGCGCAAAACTTAGCGCAAGGCCTTAATTATTTAGGAGCGGCTTGTCAAGGATTAGGATGGTATGCAGATGCTGTAGATAAGCATTTAGAGGCCATTCCAATCTATCAACAACTGAATCAAATTAATGGATTAGATGGGAATTACATCAATCTAGGGGTTTCGAGTTATTACAATGGTGATATAAAGGGATCAATTAAGTATTATCATTTGGGGATAAAAACTGCGGAAAAATCTGGCAATCTGCAGTACAAAGCCAATGGATTGGCTAATCTCGCAAATGTTTACAGTGATCAGGGAGATTACGAAAAGGCAATGAGCTATTTTTATCAGGCCATAGCGATTGAAGATAGATCAGCAGGAGCACAAGAAGTATCATACCTCAACTTAGGAAATGTTTATTTGAATATTGGAAACTTGGATAGTGCTCAAATATGCTATTTCATAGCTAAAGATTTAGGTTATGAAATTGAAGACTACTATACCTTGGGCACAACGCTCAACAATCTGGGAGAAGTATATCTCAAGAAAAATCAGATGGACTCTTCATTTTATTATTACACAGAAGGGATGAGGTTAAGAAAGGAGCTCAATTTACAACGTGATCTCATCTATTCTTATGCTGGATTGAGTACTTGGTATATTACAAATAATAACGGCCCCAAAGGAGTTGAATATGGTGAAAAGGGATTGCAATTGGCAAGTACCATGAATAGTTATGTCGATTTGCTACCGGCCGTAGAATCCTTGCTTGCCGCCTATGAATACACCAAAAATTATAAGCGTGCTTATGAAGTCAACAAATTATTGGTGGAAGTCAATGATTCGATAAAAAATATTGACAATCAAAAAACCTTGATCAGTAAAGAACTCGAGTACGAATATGAAAAAAACAAACTTGCTGATAGTTTGGCTTTTGAAAAACAGAAAATAATGGATGATCTGGCTCATCAAAATGAATTGGATCAAGAAGCAAATCAACGATATTTTCTTTACTGTGGGCTTGGATTTGTTTTGATTCTTGGTGGATTGTCATATAGGGGGTATAGACGAAAACGTGCAGATAATTTGATTATCTCTGAGCAAAAAGAACATGCCGAACTCCAAAAAGAAATAATTGAAGAAGCTCATCAAGAAATTACCGATTCAATTGCTTATGCCAAGAGAATTCAATCAGCAATTTTACCACCACCATCAATGGTGAAGGAATATCTTGGCGAATCATTTATTCTTTATAAGCCAAAAGATGTAGTAGCAGGTGATTTTTATTGGCTAGAGAAAGTTAACAATCAAGTTTTATTTGCAGCTGCTGACTGTACTGGACATGGCGTACCAGGAGCAATGGTTTCAGTTATTTGCAATGGTGCATTGAATAGATCGGTAAGAGAGTTTAAGTTAACTGATCCTGGTAAAATATTGGACCAGGCCAGAGAAATTGTTATACAAGAATTTGAAAAATCTGAAGAGGAGGTAAAAGACGGAATGGACATAGCTCTTTGCTGCTTGGAAGGATATCAATTAAGTTATGCCGGAGCTAACAATCCTTTATGGATTGTGCGAAATGGAGAAGTTTTAGAAACAAAAGCAAACAAACAACCTATTGGTAAATTTGATGCAGCAAAACCGTTTTCAACAACTAAAGTTGATTTAATAAAAGGAGATACTATCTATCTTTTTTCGGATGGCTATGTAGATCAATTTGGAGGAGATAAGGGCAAAAAATTTAAAGCTAAGGCGCTTCGCGAATTGCTAATTAGCCTGCAAGGTGACGACATGAAAGAGCAAGCAAATAAATTGGAAAAATCTTTTGAGACTTGGAAAGGAGACTTAGAACAAATTGATGACGTTTGTATTATCGGTGTAAGAATTGAATAAAAAAAGCCTCTTAACACTTCTACAGCGAAAAGAGACTTTTATTCCTAGGGTTTATTCTTGGTTTTCCTTTTCAGGGTATTTGACTAAATACAAATACCTTGCCATCAGCAAGTTCATTTAAAAGGTATGATAAAGTTTACCTGCATAACACAATTCAAAACCTTTTAAATCAGCAGATAAATTTGCTCCAACATTAAAGAAGATATTAAAACTTGCTGGGCTATTATGTCCTTCTCGAATATAGTCAGCATGATTGCGGTAAATTTCATTCTCTTTGCTACCTCCCAAACAATCTACCGTTAGACCTTCTGGATTTGTTAAAGAAAAATTCTTGGCCATGAACTTATAATCTTTATCGTATTCTGGAAATTGTTTGAGTGTCATTTTAACGGCGATTCGTAAAATTTTTCCATGCACCGGTCGAATTACTTCACGATAAGTGGTTGCGTCTTTATTAGATCTGTCGTATTCATCTTCTTTTGCAACTTCTGATAGAAAGCTAACCTCTCCTACTTCAATTGAAAATATCGCTTTTTTCAATTTCATTTCACTATCAACTTTGAGAATATCGAATGATTTATCTCCAAGTTTTAATTGCTTAACAGTTGCCCCAGTGGGAACAAGAAAAACTATTGCCAGTATTTCAATTTTATTATCCCTTATTCGTATGGTTCTTGCCCCTTTATAAAACTCATAGTTTTCTAAACCAACTGTTCCGACAAACCTGAACTCATCAGTTTCGTTGACCAATTTGACATCTTTTTTATCGATTTGAGATGATTTGCCATCACTACTATTATGTTCTAAAACTATTACCAAATATTCGTTTCCATCTTTGGGATAATGAAGAATTGGAGAATTTAGACCATTTTGACTTTCAACAAATTCATTAGCTCTAAAAGCGTTTAATACTTTACACTCAAAATTTTGAGCAAACAATGGCATCCAAACAAAGATCAACAGCCATGACATTAATAGTTTTTTCATATTTATTAATTTTTAGTATTCTTTAAATGATGAAGGCTAGCTTCTGTTTCAATTTGACGCATCACTAACTCCATACGGCCGTTGGTATTCGTTTTAGCATACATTCTTGAAAGATGAGTGCGAACCGTGTTCACAGAAATGTTGAGTGATTCTGCAATTTCACTATTGCGTTTGCCCGACATTAATTCCTGCAAAACTGCCTTTTCTTTTTGTGTAAAATTCATTTAAAGATGGTTAAACTTTTGTTTTCAAAATTGGGGAATTAATGGGTTTAGCTTGTCATCCGAAAGGATGATTTTTTAGCGTTTATAGCCATTGCGATAGGGATAGTATTGACAGCTTACTGACCGATCAGGTCAGTAACTATAAAGGATAGCCCGCCACGAAGTGGATCGCCCAACTACATATGTTTAAAGATTTCTTCTGCAATTTTTTGAATTCTCAAAGGCACATCAATTCCACCACATTTTTTTTTATTGATTGAGGGAGAATTGCTTTTGTGCTTAAAGCCTAAAACATGCATGTACTCGTGCAATAAATGAGCTGCGTATTTACCTTTAATTTTAGAATGAATTCGAGTTTTACGATCTGAGGATATAATCAGAGTTCCGCTATTGGTGCTGCCGTGCGTTTGACTTCCATTCTTATTTTTTGGATAATCCTTTGCTCTTAACTTCAAATTGATGACTTGATCGTTTGGGCTCCCTATTTCATCTTGTCCGAACCATAACAAATCATGAATTTCTTGAGACGTGTAGCTGTGCTTGTCTTTTTTAAGTTTGGGGTAGATTGAATGGCGCTTACGTTTTGAATGATAGGTGCGTTGAGCAGAGCAGAAAAAATGAGCTTTTTTTATTTGTAGCCAAAATTTTGGGTTTGATAAAAGCACATCCATCAATTCCAGCTCTTTTTTGAGAGCAAGGCTATCACTTGCATTAAAGTCAATTAAGGTGTCAACCTTTACTGTAGGAAAAGCATGAGTATTCCTGCAGACAACCAGCAGAGTTAAAACTAGTGAGGTTTTTAGAAATCTTTTCACATTTTAAAAGTAGATAAAAATTGAACCTAAGGTGAAGCAAACTGTATTAATTAAAAAGGAATTATGAAAAATTGGACGCGCCTCCTACTCGCTTTATTTGTTTTAAACTCGGTGTATTCGGTTTATGGACAAAGGGAGGGGAAACGCTTTAAAATTAACGGAGAGATTAGATTCAGTTCATTTCATCAAGGAGGAGTTGATCAAGGAGATATTAAACCTGAAGAGTATCCGTTGAGCAATGAAATATTTGTTTTAGTGAGGTTAGATTCACTCAATGCTTTACCAAAACGGGTTTCGGAATTCACAACGGACGAAGATGGTAGTTTCAAATTAAAAGTTCCAGCCGGAATGTATGGGATCATACTTAAAAAAGATTTGGAAGAAATTGTATCAGGGCAGTATTTGCCTGCATCCTTGCACTCGGGTGATTCGGGATATTCTACTTCTATTACATGGCGTATTTCAGGCGACAAACCTATTTACATTTCGAATGCAAATTCAGAGAAAATTATTCTCGTAAGGCATGCACGTTCAGTTTGTCACCTTTGTCCTTAAACAAAAAAACCTGTCTCAATCAAATAAGACAGGTTTGGTATAAACTTTTTCTAAGCTATTTTTTTTCTTTCACTTTACCATCAAGGTCAAGCTCTACTGTATCTCCGTCAATAGTTGTAGCCGAAAAACCATTCTCAACTTTACCATAACAATTGATAGAAGTATAAATAGGTTTTGTTACAGAAACAATTTTATTTGTTGCTTCATCCCAATAAGCTAAACACAGTTTTTCGTTTAATTTACCCATTGCAAAGTAGTGTTTACCATTATTGCATAATTCGTAAAGTGTTTCATAATTGTGGGCAACTAATTGCTTACCGTTGATATCATGAATTCCATCTTTTCCGTTTTTTGCTACTATTACAAAAGGGTGATCAGTATCTTCATAAGCTACATGTACCTGATCATTATCAAAACCTAAAATGATTTCTCCTTGAGGAGATACTAAACCTTCATGTCCATTATCCGTTTCAACACTTGTGTTTTGATCCCAATCATTGAAAAAAGGAGATCTTTCAAATTCAAATGACTTAAGGTTTAAAGCATGCATTTTTCCACCTTTTACAACTAAGGCTTCTTCACCCATCAATCCAATCCATGAATCAAATTCTACACTCTTAACCTCTTTATATTTTTCACTAAAAAACTTCCAAGCTGTTCCTTGTTTGGCCACCGCAACAACTTCTAGGCTATGACGTCTTACCTCTTTGGGTGCAAATGCGTATGCATCATCATAGGTAAAGGCTAGCATTTCTTTTCCTGTGTTATCAGAAATCCCATACTTACCACCTTTTTCGTAGGCATATCCTCTTTCCAATTCGGCCAATGATTGCCCATTAAATTCGAATATTTTTTCTGGATTTCTAAGCGGAGACATAGGTAAAGCCATAGAGCCATCTGTTGAGAATATCCCCCAATTTTTACCTTGCCTAACAATGTAAACCGCTGGATGCGTTTTAGAGGTCCACAATTGATCATAGCTTTGATCGTAAATTGGTTTAAGTTTAGTGTCTAAAGCTTGCCATCCGTTGTTATTCAATACTTGAACAACACCCGGAAGTTCTGCATTGACACCATTATAAATATAATCAGTGAGAGCTTCACCTTTTTGACAAACAGCATATTTACCGTCTTGGTTTTTACCACCAATAAAATCGCCTTTCGTTTTTAACTTTTCCCAGCCATCACCGGTAAACTTGAATTTATTACCAACTTTATCGTAACCATAAAAATACTTACCTCTAATTTCGTCTGAATAAACTGCCTCAATAGTTGAAAACTGTTGATTTTGAGTTTCTTCAAAGAGGGATCTTTTTTCAGTATTGTATGAATACAGTTCTGCTGTTCCAATTGTGTGTGCGATATAAAAATCGAGCGTATCGGTTTTAATTTCGCGCATTTTGTCATATTCGGCTGGTAATAGTTCCTTACCGAAATCGGTTGTAATACCGAATTTACCGTTCTTTTCTAGCACTAGCGCATTTTGAGCAAAGACACCAACACTGATGACAATAGCCAAAGAGGTAATAATAATTTTCATAGTTTAAATTTTAGCTGCCTAAAGATAATGGATTTAGTATTTGAAGCAAACTAATTCAATTATTTAAGCGAACGAGCTTGTGTTTCAACAGAATGGAACTTGACGAAAATCGTGCCAAAAAAAAATCGATTTTTTTTAAACTAGTCGTATCTATTTATTTCGAATTTTCTATATTTGCACCCCCATTAGTGGGAATTTGAAATTATGAAAATGGCCTTTGTGCAAAAGTGGTGAACGCATCATTTGATTTTCTGAGATTGAATAAAAACGGAGAGGTGCCTGAGTGGCCGAAAGGACTTGTTTGCTAAATAAGCGTACCTCAAAAGGGTACCCAGGGTTCGAATCCCTGTCTCTCCGCCATGGCAAGAAGCTATAATTTTAGCTTTTTAAATAAAGTGTTTGCATAAGAAGATTATATCTCTATCTTTGCACCGCTTTAGAGCTACGGGGTGTAGCGTAGCCCGGTTATCGCGCGTCGTTTGGGACGACGAGGTCGCAGGTTCGAATCCTGCCACCCCGACAAAGGAGATGTTCGCATCTCCTTTTAAATTGAAGATACTGTCACTTCATTAAAAAAGACAAGTGAGGGGCCTGTAGCTCAGCTGGATAGAGCACCTCCCTTCTAAGGAGGCGGTCAAAGGTTCGAATCCTTTCGGGCTCACGAAGAAATGAAAACCATCTCGGTAAATCCGAGATGGTTTTTGTGTTTTATGGGTAAGCCGAATGCAATTCGAGCGAAGATCATCAAACACAAAAATTAAGAATCATTTCAATGATTCTGTTTTCATTTTAGACTACGTTGGAGGAAGGATCATGAAATAATCCTTTCGGGCTCACGAAGAAATCAAAACTCCATTCACCTCTGGTGAGTGGAGTTTTTGTTTTTAGACCGGTGAATTGAATTTATTCAAATGAATCGGAATAAAAACAAAAAACAGCAAATTGAAAATTTGATGAGTTTTGATTTCGGAATTCCGAGTTCACAAGGATCATGAAATAATCCTTTCGGGCTCACTGAAAATCAAGAGGTTAAGCATAGTTAAACACTGCTTAGCCCCTTTTTTATTGGTGTTAATAACTTTAACCCTCTTTAACTATATTTCGAATTTGGACACCCTTTTGGACACCCTTTTGGACACCTTTTGAATAATTTGGACACTCATTTGGACACCTCAAAAGGTATGGAATCCTTCGAGGATTCTAAGCTAAAAATCACCCTAAATACAATCACATTTTCATTAAATTATGTAACTTGAAAATTTTAACATTATATAAAATGAGAACTTTAATAATTTGTGTTTTATTATTTGTTTCTGGAATATCAAATGCTCAGCTTAAGGATGAGGAAGGGAATTATTCTTTAGAAATAGCCAAGAACAAAACATTTTACTTTGAATCTTCAGAGTATGAAGTAAAAAGAAATGGAGAATCAAAAGTTTATAATGGTCAGATAGATATTACATTAAAGCCTTCTTATGTAGAGTTTTTTCAAGAAGAAGCATTTAGCATTAATATAGATGTAACCAATATTGAAAGCCAGACCAGCCAATCAGGTGAGAAATATACTGTATATACTGGTATGAGTTATAAGGATAAATGCACTTGTTCTGTCAAATGGAATCAATTTTCTAATCAGTTTTATTTTGAGGTAGAAATCGGAATTGGTACAGAAAATTACCAACTCTATACTTTTTATAAAACCAAAAAAGCCACGGGAGATTGGAGTTATACTGAATAATTACATTTTTACGTTATTCAACAAAGAAAAAAAAGGAGCAAAAGTTTGCTCCTTTTCTATTTTGATAAAATTCTCTTTACTAACGAAGAATAATTAGCTTAACATCCACACTTGGAGGAGTTGCTGGTGCCGTTAAATCTGAATCGGTCCAAGTCATTCTGGCTTGACCTACTACATAACTAATTCCAATTGACGTTGAATAACTTGCACTTTGATAAAATGTCATAGGGATTTGTTCCCACACTGTATTTCCAGCTATACGGATGTAAGCTAATACTCCTCCATTATCCATAATATCCTGTGTAATTTCCGACCAATAAACAGTTGCCTTGTATTGATTACCATCTAAAGTCCATGAACCATTGCTTAAGGTAGAACTGTAAACTTCATCTGGCTCTGGCTCTGAGTAAGTACAGTTCTCCAAATCTTCAGTAGCTACTGGAGAATAATTGTCGGCTGTTGCATCCATACAACCATAAATTTTCTTTTTACATGAAGATAGAGCCACCAAAAATATTGGAGCACATATCAATATTAATTTAAATCTTTTCATAATATTTGAGTTTTAGACGAATATAACAATTTCAATCTTTTAATTTAGGTAATGACCCAAACAACACAATCCAAATGCATTTTAAAAGGGATCTATAAAATCGAAGAAAGTAGTGTTTCTTCTCCCTTCTTATAAGCATTGTATCAATGGTTTCGTGCATATTAATCCTTGTATTTTCTGAATGCTGAAATTGTTTGAAATATTAAAAATGCACTGATAACTCTGTAAACCCAATCAATTAAGTAAGCTCTTCTTCCTAAAACTATTTCATCACCTAAAAAGTCAAACTTATGTGTCGGGTTAAGAAAATTCAAAAAACCTTTAAAGTTATCGTACAAATAAAATGATTGTCCTGATTGATCCAAAGTAGAATACTTGAGAACAAAAAAATAGAAAATCATTCCAATCACGATATTCCAAAAAATCGGCCTCATCCAGAACCTTCCATGACCATTTGACAGGGCATTCAAGCCAAGAATTAATTTATCAGTAAAATCAGATGAAAACCAATCCATCTGTTTGAACCTGGCATTATACTCTTTGGCTTTAAAGTAAATTTCGTCAGGACGATTTTTGTTTTTCGAGGAAATTAATTTATACTGTCGATAGCCTTCATAATACTCTTTGTACTTAAAATATTTCAACCATCTACTCAATCCTAAAAAATGAATTTCTCCATAAGCTCTTCTAAAATCCTCAGAAAGTTCAACTCCTAGAAACTTCCTGCTCTTTTTTTCATTTGGATAATATATTCTCTTGAACCACTTAGTGTTGCCATACACTCCTTCATCATAAGAAGAGGAAGCAATTAAATGCACGGCGTCCGAAAAATCACAACTGCTAAACTCAATTTTGCCCAAATCAGATTTAATTAATTTATACTCTTCTTTAATGGTACAATCACCGAAATGAAGCAACTTCTTTTTATGCCTTTCATATCCATAGAAAGTTAAATAATCTATTCTACATGATTCGAACGTGAATTCATTGTAATATTCTTCATGTGAAGCTCCACGAATATTTACATGTTGAAAATTCGAATCTTTTACTCTAAGAAATTGATGATCCTTATTATCCGTGAGGATGGTAAAAAACGCAACATAGCCATTTCTAAAGTGAAAATTATTAACACTTTCAAATGTCAAATTATCACTAACATGACATTCATTAAAGTTTAAATAATGACCTGTAACTTCAACATTTCCAAATTTACAACGATCAAAATAAACTCTTGAATTTCCTTTAATTTCGAAATTATTAAAGCTGCAATTGATAAATCTTATTCTGGCTTTGACTCCTTCAAACTCAAGAACCAGTTCATCAGCTATAGAACCATATTCCTCAATATCAATCCCATTTATTTCAATCGTAGTTGAACGATAAAATTTGAATGTTTTCAAGCCCCCTTTTACAAGGTGTTTGATAATTTCAGTGTTGTCCATAAACCTAAAATAGATAAAAGTATTTAGACTAATAACAACTCAGTATTAACACCTATGACTAAAAAAAAGCCCAACACTTCCGCGTCAGGCTTAATTCTTGAACATTATCACTCTCTACTCTACAACCACATTCCCATTGAATTTCAATTCGTAAGGAATTGCGCTCGCATTTGAACTCACACTAATTGATTTGGTGAATTTACCAGGTGTTTTCGCATTATAAATCGCCGTCACCGAAGATGTTTCACCAGGGCTGATGGATCTTTTTGGGAAATCGACATTCGTGCATCCGCATCCTGCCTTTACATTACTCACAATCACGGGAGTTTCCCCTACATTTTTGAATTCGAATTCAATATCTATTGGAATTCCTTTTTTAATGTCTCCAACACTTATGGTTTCTGAAGCCCATTCAATTTTGCCGTCAATATTATTTTCGATTTCAATTTGAGATGATGATTTGAACGCCATACTCGCAATCACAATTGCCGACATTCCTATTGTTTTTAATAACATAATTTAAATTTTAGTTGAACAATTAATCTTCTCGTGCACAAGAATAACACAAAGCTAAGCCAGACATAGCGGTCTGGCTGTTAATTAATTACTAAAACCGGTTATGGATTTGTTAAAAACGAAAAAGGCCCATTCGTAATTACGAATAGGCCTTATACATCTATATCTTTTTTTTATCGTTCGATCAAAACAGTGTCTAATACAACACCTTTGGTTTTATGGTTGTCTTCATTTGCAAAGCGTTCAAGCAATAGTTTTACCGCCGTTTTTCCAATTTCTTTAATTGGCTGAGCAATTGCTGAAACTTTAGGGATAACAATATCAAACAATTCAATATCATCAAAACTGATTATTTCAACATTGGTTAATTGATCGCCTTGAATGGCCAATTCTCTTAATAGCGCCTTGGCAATGTTATTATTGACGCAGAAGATGCCATCATAGTCTTCATTTTTAAGTTCAGCTAAAGCCGTGACTACTCCTCCTTCAATATCATTGTGAGGAATTTGAACCAGTTTGGCATCATCCGGATTTTTTAGCGCTCCAATATAACCTTGAATTCTTTCTGAAATAGAAGAAATGTAAACAGGAGATAAAGAAAAACACACCGGTCTTTTCACGCCTTTGCTGTAAAGGAATTCTACCGCTTTTTTAGCACCTGCAACATTCGAAACAGAAACTGAATCTACATCAAAATCATCAAAAACTCTATCCACCAATACAAGCGGAAACTTATCGTTTCTTAATCCATCAATTTCATTCTTAGAATCAAATGATGATGCGAGTATTAAGCCGTCAATGTTTCTGTTAATGAGATCAGAAATTAGCTTCTTCTCTTTTTGAACATCTTCGTAGGTGTTAGAAATGATTAAATTATATCCTTTATCATAAGCTTCTTGCTCAATTGCTTTACACAATTTACCATAGAAGACGTTAGAAATATCTGGAACAATAACACCAATAGTGTTGGTACGCCCAATTCTTAAGCCACGTGCATATTGGTTAGGAATATAATTGAGTTCTTTCGCTTTTACCCTTACTTTTTCTTGAGTCTGCTTGTTAATGCCTCGTTCATCTCCTTTACCATTTAGTACGAGAGAAACCAGCGCTTTTGAGACGCCTAAACTTTCGGCAATATCCTTTAAGGATGCTTTTTTCATGAATTTAGAATCGTTTTTTCAGGTCTCACTAATTTAACTAAATCTTTTAGACCGCAGCAAGTTTCTAAAGGAAATATTCTAAGCTCTCCAACAAGAACAGCAATAAAAATTGATAGGACAAGACTGCAAAACCCTTACTAGCATTGATATTGAGCCGATTAATGAGTAAAATACTTAGGATTAAAAAAAGATGAAAACATACATCTTGATCGATTGAGTTCTGGGTAAATAACATAAAAATGACCGTAATCAACAATAAAATTAGTTGAACAATAAAGGCCAACACCTTCTTATGAATCCTCAAAAAATAGAAAGATATGATGATAAAAACTCCAAAATATATCACTAAAAATAAAACTGAAAATGTCGTGGATTGTGTTAAATCAAGCAACCAATTATTTTGCATTTTTTCGGCCAGATAGCCCATGGTGAAATGATCAATTAAAAAGGACATTACACAGGAGGAAAGATATAGCCACAGTACTATTACATCTTTGACCTTTAAATTAATTACAAGAAAAAGTATCGCAGTTCCGAGGAAAACAAATTGATTCATAAATACCGGACTGGCGAAACTTCCTTGATTGAGGTAAGATGCAATTCCGAAAACGAAAAAAATAAGAAAAATGGTAATGGCTATTTTAAGCTCTTTATCCATTATTTAATTCCGAGTGCCTCTTCAATATAATCAAAGGTAGATAAGATCACTGGTTTACCATCAACAACAGCAACATCATGCTCAAAATGGGCAGAAGGCTTTCCATCTCCCGTTGTTATTGTCCATCCATCAGCATGCTGAATAATTTTTTCAGTTCCCATATTGATCATGGGTTCAATGGCAATGGTTAAACCGTTTTTAATTTTTTTACCTCTTCCTCTTTTACCATAATTGGGTATTTGAGGATCTTCGTGCATTGTACTTCCAATTCCATGTCCCACGAGCTCTCTGACCACGCCATATCCATGCGCCTCAGCATGTTGTTGAATAGCGAATCCAATATCCGAAATTCTATTGGATGCATTGGTAGCCTCAATTCCCTTATACAGTGATTCTTTAGTCACCTTACATAGTTCACGCACCTCTGGGGCAACATCACCTAATTCAAAGGTATAGGCATGATCTCCATAGTAACCGTTTAAAATCGCACCGCAGTCAACAGAAACAATGTCACCATCTTCATATGGAACATCAGTTGGAAAACCATGAACTACCTGCTCGTTTGGAGAAATACAAAGTGTATTAGGAAAATCATATAAGCCCAGAAAACCTGGAACGGCTCCTTGGTCTCTTATATATTCTTCAGCTAACTTGTCTAATTGTAAACCAGTAACACCCGGTTTAATCACTTTAGCTATTTCACCCAGCGTTCTTGAAACCACTAAAGCGGCTTCTCTCATCAATTCAATTTCTTCTGCTGTTTTGTATTTAATCATTCCTAATAACCTCTTTTAACTATAAAGCCCTGACGAAGCTTAGCTAAGTCAGGGCCCAAAATTAGTTATTTTTTAATTTAGTTCAATACTGTTTTTACGAGATCCGCAGCTTCTTGAAGAAGAACAGCTGAATGAACGTTCAATCCTGACTCGTCAATCAACACTTTTGCTTCTTCAGCATTAGTACCTTGAAGTCTAACAATAATCGGAACAGGAATTTCTCCCATGTTTTTGTAAGCGTCAACAACACCTTGCGCTACTCTATCACATCTTACAATTCCACCAAAAATGTTTACTAGAATTGCTTCAACATTAGGGTCTTTTAAGATAATTCTAAACGCCTTTTCAACACGCTCAGCATCTGCAGTTCCTCCAACATCCAAGAAGTTAGCAGGATTTCCTCCCGATAATTTAATGATGTCCATAGTTGCCATTGCTAAACCAGCACCGTTCACCATACATCCAACGTTTCCGTCAAGATCTACATAATTTAAACCAGCTTCACCAGCTTCAACCTCAGTTGGATTTTCTTCAGTTTTATCACGCATTGCTGCGTAATCTTTATGTCTGTATAATGC
Source organism: Bacteroidia bacterium (assembly GCA_030426825.1). Lineage (GTDB taxonomy): Bacteria > Bacteroidota > Bacteroidia > Flavobacteriales_D > Crocinitomicaceae > Paracrocinitomix. Next base: position 22,042 of record JAUHXX010000019.1, read on the forward strand.
GTTTGCATCTAAAGTAACTTTAGAATCAACTGCAATAATTTTATTATCTGAAGTTTTAAGAACTGGGTTAATTTCAAACATTGAAGCATCACATCCTTCATATGCAGAATACAAAGCAAAAACGAACTTGGTCATTTCTTTAAAAGCTTGACCGCTCAATCCTAAATTGAAAGCAATTCTTCTAGCTTGAAAACCTTGAAGACCAACTCTTGGATCCACTGCCTCTTTAAAAATTAAATGAGGAGTTTTTTCTGCAACTGCTTCAATGTCCATTCCACCTTCTGTAGAATAAACGATCATATTACATTCTTTTTCTCTATCTAATAAAACTGACATGTAAATTTCTGAAAGCTCAGTTTCACCATCATAGTAAACATCTTCAGCAAGTAAAACCTTATTCACTTTTTTACCTTCAGCTGAGGTTTGCTTTGTTACTAAGTGTCCACCAAGAATGCCTTTTACTTTATCTTCTAATTTATCAATTGAAGGACAAAACACAACAGAAATTCGAACTCTTGTTTAAATCCTACACAGAATAATATCTAAAACTTATATAGAGAATGGCCGTCATT
>JAUHXX010000324.1 GCA_030426825.1 Bacteroidia bacterium
TGAAGGTTATAGGATTGTGTTTAATCTCTTTGCTATTGAGGGTTATTCGCATAAAGAAATAGCAGATAGATTAGGAGTTACTGAAAGTACTTCCAAATCACAGTTTTCTCGAGCAAAAAAAATGCTGAGAAAAATATTGATAGAAAAGAATATTGTAGAAGAAAGTGAAAGATAATATTAACATAGAAGAATTGTTCAAATCAAAGTTTGAGAACTTTGAGGGCAATGTAGACCCTTCTGCTTGGGCTAACATACAACAAGGTATGAATGCTACTGGTGCCGGAACAGGTGCAAGCGCAGCTGGTCTTTCTGGTATTGCTAAGGTGGCTATTGTTTCAAGTGTGATTGCAGTTACTGCAGTTTCGGTTTGGTATTTTTCAAATAGTGAGGATACCAAAACAGAACAAGAACAAACTGCTCAATTAAACACCACAGCTGAAACTGAAAAAAATATCGCTCAACCAATGGGTGATAATATTTTAGCAACAGACACCAGCGACCCTGTTATTCAACAACTGGTTACTGAGTTAGACCAAGATCTAAAAGACCGTCAGTATAATGCTGATGACATTGATGAAGAGCTGGTTGAATCTGTATTGTTTACTGAAAACAACAACAATTCAAATAATGATAACGGTGGAAATCTTGTTCAAATAGACCCGGTTATTAACAACGATAATAACAACGACCCTAAGAACGTGGATGTTGTTGACAAGGAGAAAGAAGAAGTGGTTAATAACCCTGAAGTAGAGGTTGAGAAAAAACCAGTTTCGTCCAACTTAAAAGTGATTTCTGATCGAAACAAATTGAACACTTTTAGTTTTAAATCTAACGCTAAGAATCACTTGAATGTGAGCTGGGAGTTTGGAGATGAGACCTATGGTTCTGGAGATAATGTGACACATACTTACGAGAAACCAGGAGAATATTTGGTAGTAATGACTGTTAACGGAGATGAAGAGGCAGAGACGGTGAAAAGAAAAGTAGTTGTTGAGGGCACATCTAAAATTGAGACTTTTGCGAATATATTTACGCCAAACGGTGACGGAAGAAATGATTATTTCTTTATTGAGTCTGAAGGAATAGAGAAGTTTTATATCTCTATAAAGGATGAAAGAGGAAACGAAGTGTTTACTTCAAATGATGCCGATTTCGAATGGAATGGAGCTGATTTTGGCGGAACAATCAATAAAGGAAAGTTCATAGTTGTTATAATCGCCGAAGGTGAAGACGGACAAGTGTTTAAAGAAATGAAAGCTTTACGAATAGAATAACAAGCGTTTAATTAAATCGTAAAAAGGCGTAGCTCATAAATAGGGTTGCGCCTTTTTTTATTCAGCCAGAATCCATTTTCCATCTAGATATTTATATTCAGGAACGTTCATGTTTTCAGCATCAAACAATTCTCGAGAATCTTTTATAAAGGATTTCATCTTTAAATAATCTGACTCTGAGTTAAAGAAGGACTCGTTTTCTTCATACTTTGAAGCTGGTAGAATATAATACTCCTTTTTACCGTTTTCAATGGGTGTATAAACCCAGGTAAGCATATATCCTGCGTCTTTAATAGAGGTGGTATTGCCTTCTTTTTTCAGGGTCATTTTAAACATAGCGCCACCATCCGTGTATCTTTTTCTCTGATTAGATACGAAATTTCCTAATGAATAAACGATTAATGATTCTCCGTCTTTCTCAACGGTAGATTTTTCCCAAACCATTTTTTCTAGAACATGTGGATGTGAACCAATAATGATGTCGGCACCATTTTCAAAAAGAAACTCACCATGCTCTATTTGATATTGAACAGGCTGAAGCTTATACTCACTTCCCCAATGAGTGAGAACAATAATCTTATCTACGTTTTTAGATTTTGCCATTTCCAGGTCCTTTTTCATCAACTCTTTATCAATCATGTTGACAATGGTGGGTTCAGGATAAGGCAAACCATTGGTACCATAAGTGTAATTCAAAATGGCAATTCTCATGCAATCAGATTCTATGATTAAAGGATATCTATCTGAACGGTCTTGCTCATTAACGAATGTTCCGGTATGAATTATATTTAAAGAATCTAACACTTCTACAGTTCTGATTATTCCATCTCCTCCTCTATCGCAGCTGTGATTGTTAGAGGTCACCAATACATCCATTCCTGAATTTTTACAGGCTACAGCTAGCTCATCAGGCGAACTAAATTGCGGATAGCCTTTAAATGGAGGACCTGCTAATGTAACCTCTAGATTACCAATAGCATAATCTGGCTCAGAAATTTCATCCGTAATGTATTTAAAACACTTGTCGTAATTATAAGTTTTTGTTTCACTGTCATAGGCAGATGTGATTTGAGGTCCATGCCCCATAATGTCCCCAATAAAAATGAAGCTTAATTCTTGATTACTTGAATCAACTTTTTGTGAAAAACTGATTGCCGAAACAAACAAAACAATAATAAACAAAGTGGTTTTCATAAACTTAGATTTGATTAACTCTACGAAGTTGGGCTTAAATAGTTAGCATATCAAGGGCTTTTTATTATTTGATGGCCAACGTAGAATTCAAGATTAAAATCGGGCATCTCAAATAATACCTAACAATGCGCACCTAATAAAAAGCATTTCATAGAAGCACATTCTAAACTTGAATAAGTTAATTTTACTCTTAGATTTATGCATCTGAAACACATTGTAGCCATATTGATTACGTTTAGTTCTTGTTTGTTGTGGAGTCAAGACGAGAACACGGTGAGGTTTGAACCTCAAGGCGGAGTGCATGATGGCCCTGTTTCTGTTGAACTTTTCGCAGAGGAAGGCTCAACCATTTATTATTCGTTAGATGGCTCTTATCCCGGTTCAGGATCTTTCAGATATAAAAAACCCATTCAAGTTGAAAAAACAGCAGTTATTAGAGCGTTTGCTGTAAAAAATGGCAAGCGTACCAGTGTAATTACCAATACGTTTATTTGTGATAGACCCTATACTTTACCAGTAGTTTCTATCGCTACAAACCCTGACAATTTATGGGATTTTGACAGAGGCATTTATGTTAAAGGTTGTTGTGCAGATACGATTGAGCCTTATGTGGGCGCTAATTATTGGATGGATTGGGAAAAACCGGCTAATATCGAAATGTATGATGAAAACGGCGAGCTGTGTTTTAATCAAAATGTAGGGATTAATTTGTTTGGAGGATTTAGTCGAATGCTGCCTCAAAAATCCTTGGCAATTTTTGCGCGAAGCAGGTATGGTGACACACGCATTAGGTATCAAATTTTTCCTGAGCGAAAATCAAAAAAATACAAGTCGTTTATATTAAGAAATTCAGGAGGTGATTTTTTAAGGACGCATTTACGAGACGCTTTTATGACTCAATTAGCTAAGCCATCTGGCGTTGCAATACAAGCATATCGACCAGCTGTAGTTTTTATCAATGGGGAATATTGGGGAATTCAAAATCTGAGAGAAAAAATTTCTGAGCATTATCTGAGAGCAAACTTTGGTGTAGACAAAGACAATGTAGACATCTTAAGGCATAATGGTGTTAAGCGTCATGGTTATTCAACAAACTATAAAAAACTACTGGCTTACTTGAGAAACAATGATTTAAGTGACGATCAAAAAATTGCAGACTTAAGAGTGTTTATGGATGTTGATGATTATATCAGGTACAATATAGCTGAGGTGTATTCAGACAACAGAGATGCAGGAGGGAACATTCGATATTGGAGAGAAAGAAATGATTCTGCTCAATGGCGTTGGGTTTTTTATGATTTAGATTTAGGATTAGGAAACAACAATCCATCTGGATACAAAAACAACACACTTAGAAAGTTTACAAACGCCAATGCAGAGGCTTGGCCTGATCCGGCGTGGTCTACTTTTATCATCAGAAGTTTATTGAAGAATAAGGAAGTAGAGCGTCAATACATCAACACATTTGCTGACCATCTCAATACGATTTATCACCCTGATACGGCATTGAGGTTGTTAAATTCTATGGAAGCCGTAATAGACCCAGAAATGGAATTTCATCAAAAACGTTGGGGATCTTCTTA
>JAUHXX010000020.1 GCA_030426825.1 Bacteroidia bacterium
TGAATGTCTTTTTTACTCAACCCGGCATCTAAAGCAAGTTGAATAATTTTTGGATAAGGATCTCTAGTAGCAGCTTCTTCCAAATCATCACGGTACCACTCTTTTCGCACACCAGAAGTATGGTGACCCAATAATGGCACTTTCGCATGTATTAAAAACGGACGTCTTTCTTTTCTGATTAATCCTAAAACTTCTTTTACAGTTTGATAAGAAGCGTCAAAATCGCTTCCATCAATCGTTCTAACTTCAATACCTTTGAAGCCCTTCATGTAATGAGTGATGTCCTGAGCTCTTGTCTCTTCTGCATTGGCAGAAATGTCCCATTCGTTATCTTGTACTAAATAAAGTATCGGAAACTGCTTTAATGCAGCCATCTGAAAAGCTTCAGAAACCTCTCCTTCTGTGCAAGAGGCATCTCCTAACGAGCAAACTACAACGGGTTTATCCTTTCCAAAATCTTCTGCCAATCCTGTGATTTCTTTGTATTGTATTCCCATGGCAACACCGGTTGTTGGAATTGCTTGCATCCCTGTTGCAGAAGATTGGTGTGGTATTTTTGGCAAGTCATCTCTTTTTAAAGATGGATGGCTATAATAGGTTCTACCGCCAGAAAAGGGGTCGTCTTTTTTAGCAAAAACTTGCAACATGATTTCGTAAGGATCCATACCAATACCCAACAAAATACTATCATCACGGTAATAAGGAGCAACCCAATCTTGAGGTTTTAATTGCATCCCTAAAGCCAATTGAATGGCTTCGTGTCCTCTTGAGGTGGCATGTACATATTTTGAGGTAACTTTTGCGTTGGCCTCGTATTTTTCAGCCATAGTTTTAGCCGTACACATTAATTCTAAGCCCTTCTTAATGACTTTTTTATCCGTTTTTATCTGAGATTTTTTTGAAGACACTTTCTTGTTTTTTGTCGCGGTTTCTGGCATAATTTGAATCTTAGCTAGGCTAGCAAATATAAGATTTTTGAAGGACATTAACCCTCCCTTTGTAAGGTGAAATCACCTTTTGTAAAGTAAAAATCCGAGAATGGTAGGGAATTTGTACTTTTATCTTTGAAATATCAAAGGGGAGAGGATCCCAAAACGTAAATACATTTTAATGAAATTGAGAATATTAGTTGTAGCTCTAGTTGGCGTTGTCGGATTAACGGTCAGTGCACAAAATGAATTAAAGACGGTTAATGAATTAAAGACACTTAATGATTTAACACTTGAAGATGCCGTGATGGGGCAATACCGTCAGTTTTATCCGAAGCATACCACAATGGTAGAATGGATCCCTGGCACAAATACATATTCTTACCTCTCAGGCGATTACCAGACTTTGAAGATGGCTGATGCTAAAAAAGGAAAATCAACTGATTTAATGAATACTACTGAATTGGTAAAAGCCACAGGTGAAAGTTTTCCCTATTTCAAACTAGATGGATGGATTGATGAGAATAAATTCTACACTGAAATAGATGGTAAATATTATGTTGTGAATGTAGCATTGAAAACTGCTGAGGCTGTCTGCAAGCATGATCCAACTGCAGAAAACGCTAGTTTCCATTCGAAGTCTAAAAGGGTTGCTTACACAATGGATAACAATTTGTATGTGACGATTATAAAGAGTCGTAAGGATCAAGTTACCGATTTTGGTCCCGAAATAGTTTCAGGTCAAGCGATTGCAAGAAGCGAGTTCGGAATTACTGGTGGAATTTTCTGGTCAAATTCAGGTGATTATCTAGGGTTTTATCAAAAAGATGAATCCAAAGTTGCTGATTATCCTTTATTGGATATTACTACACCAACGGGTAGTTTGAATTCTATTAAGTATCCTATGGCCGGTCAAGCTTCTGAGAAATCGGCTGTTGGCATTTACAATGTTGAAGCTGGCAAAACAGTTTACATCAAACCAAGAGGAAATCCGGATGACTATTTAACGAATTTAGCATGGGGACCTAAGGATAAGTATGTTTATATCGCAGAAGTCAATAGAGACCAGAATCATACAAAGCTCCAAAAGTACAATGCTGAAACTGGCGAATTCGTTAAAACCTTATTTGAAGAGCATAATGACAAATGGACCGAGCCAGAAAACCCAGTTTATTTCGTTAACGACAACCAATTTATTTGGATGTCCGAAAAAGATGGATATATGAATTTATACTTGTATTCAGATGATGGAAAATTGGTAAAACAACTTACCAAAAATAAATGGGTAACTCAAGGCATTGATGGGCATACATCAACCGAGGTATACTTTCATGGAACTGGAGATTCTCCGTTGGAAACCAATTATTTTAAAGTAGAACTAAGTTCTGGAAAACAAACCCAATTGACTTCTGGAGGTACTCATTCAGTTTCTTACAACTCAGATTTCACATACATGTTTGATGAAATGAGTAATACAGAGACGCCGAACGTTGAACGAATATTAGATAATAAAGGTAAGGTTGTTAGAACAGTATTAGAAGCTAATAATCCTTACGCAGAATTAACTATAGGGACAGCCGAATATGGTACGTTAAAAGCTTCTGACGGAACGACAGATTTACATTACCGCTTAATTAAACCTTCAAATTTTGATGCAAGTAAAAAGTATCCAGTGTTAGTTTATGTTTATGGAGGTCCTCATGCTCAGTTAGTAACTAATTCATGGGGCGGAGGAGCAAGTCTGTGGATGTATTGGATGGCTGAACAAGGCTATTTAGTTTACACTTTAGATGGAAGAGGATCTGCAAATAGAGGATTTGAATTTGAAAGTGTAATCCACCGTCAATTAGGGACAGTTGAAATGCAAGATCAAATGAAAGGTGTAGAGTATTTGCAATCACTATCTTATGTAGATGCAAATCGCCTAGCTGTGCATGGGTGGAGTTTTGGAGGATTTATGACAACTTCACTGATGTTGAGAGATTACGCCGGAACTTTTAAAGTAGGTGTCGCTGGTGGGCCAGTTACAGATTGGTCTTATTATGAGGTGATGTACGGAGAAAGATATATGGATAGACCATCAGAAAATAAGGAGGGGTATGAGAAAAATAGACTAATGAATTATGTTCAAAATCTGGAAGGAAAACTCTTGCTTATCCACGGGACTTCAGATGATGTTGTTGTAATGCAACACAATCTCGCTCTTGTAAAGGCTTTTGTTGAAGAAGGTATTCAAATGGATTTCTTTCCATATCCTATGCACAAGCATAACGTGAGAGGAAAAGATCGAGTGCATTTAATGCGTAAGGTTTTGACCTATGTGATCGACAATAATAAATAGTACAAATTAAACATATTGTCTATCTTTAGAGGAATGAAAAAGCTTTTGTTAGTCTTCACAATTCTAATGACCATCCACTCTTTTGGACAAGATGGTACTATTGTGCTTACTGACGAAAATTTGGGAAGTTCCTTTGCAAAAGACATCTTACTCATTGAGGATAAAAATCATGAGTATACGCTTGAGCAGGTTTTGGCCTTACCCGAATCAGCATTTAGCAAACCAGACCAAGCAGTTCCAAATTTAGATTTCACCACATCAACTTGGTGGATGCGCTTTTCCATTAAAAATAAAAGTAGTTTCTCTCATTTTATTCTTGAAACGGCCAGGCCAATTACCAATAAAGTTGATTTTTATCAAATGAGAGGTTCTCAAGTCGAGAATGAGTTTATCAGTGGAGATGATTATTCATATGATGAAAAAGTAATTCCTCACAATAAAAACATCTTTCCAATAGTTATGTATCCAGGGCAAAAGAAAGATTACTGCATTAGATTGGTGAGTGATGGTGAGGTCATTACATTACCAGTGAAAATTTCAGATAGACTAAGCTTTTTTGAGAATGATGCCGCCTTTCAATTCGGATTCGGATTCTATTATGGCTTGATGTGTCTTGTTGTAATTATTTACTTTTTCTTTTTCATTCTATTAAAAGATAAGGCCTTTTTATTTTACATTTTGTATGTGGCTGCCCAAGCATTATTGCAGTTTACCTTAGACGGCTATTCTTTTCACAGACTTTTTCCGGCTGGTGGCTATATGGCCTCGCACTTCGTGGTAATTATCGCAGGGATAACCATTATCATATTATTGGCCTATGTGAATAATTTCCTGAATCTAAAAGAGCATAATAAATTAATGCTAAAGATCTTCAGGGTTTGTCAAGTTCTTGTTGTAGTTACAATTGGACTTTCTCTGGTTCCTGGGGCGCTATATGAAATTTCGTACCCCGTTATCAATGGTGTATCCTTGTTAAGCATTATTTTAAGTGTAGTAGCAATATATCGTTTGCGCTATAAAAAGGTGGATGTCGATATTTTCTTTGCTGTTGCTTTTACAATATTAATAGCTGGAGCTATCGTATTCATATTGGGGAATTTCAATATAGTTGGTAATGCGGGAATCGCCCAAAATGCGCTTAAAATAAGTTCAGCCTTGGAGGTAGCCATTTTGAGCATATCCATGTCAAATAAATACAGAAGATTACAACGAGAGAAGCAAGAGGCACAAGCTATTGCAATGAAGAGCTTAGAGGAGCAAAACGCTTTGGTTGAAGGCATGAATGTGAAGCTAGAGGCTCAAGTGAAGGAAAGAACCGCGGAAATTGAGCAACAAAAAGAAGAATTAGCAGAAATCAATACTGAAATATTAAGTTCAATTCAATACGCCAAGCGTATTCAAGAGGCAATTTTACCTTCAGATATCCATGTGAAGACTTTAATGCCCGAGTCTTTCGTGTTTTATCGTCCAAAAGATGTGGTATCCGGAGATTTTTATTTTGTAGAAGAAACAACCCCTAATGCAAAATCTAAATTGGTGTTGTTTGCTGCTGTTGATTGTACAGGACACGGAGTTCCTGGGGCGTTCATGAGTATTGTTGGGAATAACTTTTTAACTCAGGCAATTACAGAAGCTACAGTGAATTCTCCTGGTGAAGCTTTAGAGTTTTTAAATAAAGGTGTCAGCTCTGCTTTACGACAAGACAGGGCAACGAATACTGAAACCGTGCGTGACGGAATGGATATCTCTTTATGTGGGTATGATCCTGTTAACTTAGAACTCTATTTTTCAGGGGCTAAAAACCCTGTGTATATCATTAGGAAGTCTGATAAAGTTGAAGATTTAGGTTTTGATTATGATGAAGAGTCAAGAACCACATTAAAGGCCGAAAATTCTAATTTTTATTTAAAAGAAATCAAAGGGGATGCTCATCCAATTGGTGCGTATATTGGAGATGAATTAAAACCATTTAAAACTCACGAGATTAAATTGAGAAAAGGGGATATGGTTTACGTTTTTTCTGATGGGTATGCTGATCAGTTTGGAGGACCAGACGGCAAGAAATACAAGTACAAGACATTTAAGAAATTTTTATTAGCCATTTCACATCTGCCTGCGGAAGAACAAAAATCCAAACTAATTGCTGAATACGATTCTTGGAAAGGCGGATATGAGCAAATTGATGATGTTCTAGTGATGGGAATGCGTGTAGTATAGAACGAAATCAATTTGTAAACAGGAATTTGATAAAATCTTGTGATTTAGAAATATGATCAAAATGAGGAAAACCATACTTTTTTGCCTACTTTTCTTATCGAACATGGCTCATTCACAAATTGAACAAGGTAATTTTTTAGTAGATGTTTACGGTATGGGTCCCACTCAAAATACCTTTGCTCAAATGATTTGGCCCAATGCATTCAATAATGATGGTTATCGAAAAATTGGAGCATCAATAGGTGTAGGAGGTAAAGCGGAGTATATGCTAATTGATAAATTAAGCATAGGTCTAGAAGCTAACTATGCATTCGGTGGGTATCAATATCGGGATGATTATTATAATCAACAGACCAATATGACATACAATGACGCAACATATAAAGCTAAATACAACAAATTTAGGGGGATGGTTTGTTCAAATTTTTACTTTGTGAGTAGAGAGATTTTCACTATGTACACAGGAATTGCACTTGGTTATTATAGTAGATCAGAAGAATACACCGTAAACGGAGAGACATCCAGTAAATTTGGAGATTTATTTTTGTTGGACTTGGATCAAAATGTGCTGGTGCCATTTCAAATTCCTATGGCCGGAAGAGTGCGGCTGGGCAGTAAGTTTTTTCTTTCAGAAAACCTAGGAGCAATGGTTGAAATAGGAGTTGGTGGTGGTGCCTTTTTAGAGTTTGGGGTAGCAGGGAAGTTTTAGTTACTTCTTAATCACAACAATTTCAGTTCGCCTATTCAATGCTCGTCCTTTATCCGTATCGTTTGATTCAGCCGGTTTGGTTTGAGCAAAGTGTTTGATGCTAATTCTTGAACTTGAAATTCCTTTAGAAATCAGAAAATCTCTCACAACTATAGATCGTTCATTAGATAAAATTAGGTTAAATGCATTGCTTCCAGTATTGTCTGTATGACCGTCTAATTCAATTTTGAGGTTGTTGAACTTTTTCATAAAATCTGCAAAGTCAGTTAGGTCTTGAACCGACTTTTTACTCAATTCTTTTGATTCATGATCAAAATATACCGTAGGAATTTTATAATGATCCAAATTAAAATTACCGCCATCCTTTAACACATGAGGTTGGTTGCATCCTCCAGATTGATACTTTCTCAGATACCAAATTCCTGCAATTTCATCACAACTAATGATATTAGCCTCATAAATTCCGTTAAGTACCAATCCACTTCCAGAAATAATATTGTCTTCGTAGAGATAGATTTTTCCATTTTTTATTTCACCTTCAAGTGTTGATCTGCTGTCGGTATGATATCCATTTGAAGGCCAAATAAATGCTCCACTGAATTTTAATCCGTCAATTTCGTCAATCAACAAAAACATTTTATACGAGTTGTCGATATTGCATGAGTATTGATTAAATACACCGCTCCACATTCCGTAAAGAAAATCGGCTGATTTGGGTGAACCGAGACAATCGTCTAATTCATTGTTCGATTCATCCGATTCAATGTTCTTGCTGACTTTTATTCCACCTGGCTTACAAGTTCCTGTAGAAGAAGTCCAAGGGCCGTTTAGAACTAGTTCATTTTTAGTTTCTGTTAGTTTAAGCTGACCTTCTTTAATGCACCAGTTAAAATTGTTTGATTTCCAGTAACCATCTTCTTTAGATTTATCCTCATGAGTAATGGCTGACTCTTTAAAAGTGAAAAGATTGTTTTCAAAAGTAGCGGTGTATTTGATAACACCGTAATTCCCCGATTGTTCTTCTTTGATAACTGTTGTTCCATGATATTGATTTCCACCATCATGTAAAACGTTGATTTCAAAATAGAATTCGCGGTTAGGTTCTTGAGTGGTGACGCCAATCCATTTGCCAACCAAGTCTTGCGCAGAAGAGGCAAAACTCAACAGAAAAACTAAGATACTTATCCATTTCATGCGCTTTGAAAGTACAAAATTAAATCAAAAAAAGCCCGAAACTGAATCAGAATCGGGCTTTAAATTTAGTTCGAAAATATTAGTTTCCTGTAATTTCGAATTCAGTTCTTCTATTTTCTTGTCTTCCGTCAGAAGTATCGTTAGATGCAATAGGTCTGTCAGAACCATAACCTTTTGCAGTCATTCTTGACTTATTAATCCCTTTAGAGACTAAATAGTTTACAACAGCCTCAGCTCTTTCTTGTGAAAGTTTAACGTTTCCTTGTGCTGAACCAGTATTATCTGTATGCCCTGAAAGTTCAATTTTTAAACTTGGAACATCTTTCATCAGTTTCACTAATCGATCTAACTCTGCATTTGATTCAGGACGTAATGCCGACTTTCCAGTATCAAAGAAGATGTTTCTTAAAGCAATTTTACTTCCAATCTTAATGTTCTTTAATTCAATTACTTTATTCACCATGTTGTATGCTGAACCAGAAGGGATGTCAAAATTTTCAGAATGGAAAAGGTAGCCATCTGCTTTTACAGCAATTCCATAATTTCCTCCAGAAGGCAATGAAATTAAGAATTTACCTGTCGCCGAGTTAGTTGTGAATTTCTCGGTTACTTTACCGGTTTTGTTATCTGTAATTTCAATTACCGCTTCAACAGCTTTCTTTGTTAGAGCATCTAAGGTTTTACCTTTAAACACTGTCAAGTTCGCTGATGTGGTCACTTTTACCTCTGCAGCTAATTCAGGATCTTGAATAGGCTTAGCAATTGAGGCCAAGAGGTAATCTTGTGTCGCTAAAGCAGGATCTTTTTCTGGTCCCCAGAAAATAGCTTTGTAGATATCGTATCCACCTTTACCACCTTCTCTATTTGAAGCAATGTAAGCGTATTTACCATTTGCTGTGGCTGCAAAAAAGAAATCATCATAAGGTGTGTTGATAGGGTATCCCATATTCACAGGTTTACCCCAGTATCCACTTTTTTCTTTCTTAGCATAGTAAATATCATATCCGCCCATTGAATTAAATCCTTCAGAAGCAAAATACATGGTTTTACCATCAGGGTGAAGGTAAACAGGTCCATCATTAAAGTTTGATGAAACTGACATTTCTCTGTTTGGTAATCCGTATTCACGGTTTTTACGATTCATCACACCAGACACCATAATGTCAAATCCATTTTGTCCGCCATCTTTATCCTTAGAATAATAGATCAGTTTATCGTTGAAATTGTATGAAGCGTAAATGTCATTTGATTTCAGGTTAATATTTCTTGAAAAACCAATTGGCTCAGACCATGTATCACCTTTTAAGAAAGTTTCATAAATGTCAAAATTTCCTGCAGAGTTGACCTTGCACATCAACATCTTGGTTCCGTTATATGAGTAGTTATTTGAAATGTCATCCTTTTCAGTATTAACTCTTCCTTTGATAGGCTGAGCTTTTTGCCATTTCCCATCAACCATAGTGGATGTATAAATGTCGTCATCATAACGTCCAACTTCATCTGGAGTGTGTTCATTTGGTCTATCTGAAGTTAAAATCATCTCTTCACCGTCCATAGTTACTGTTGGAGCATAATCGTTATATTCAGTGCTCAGTTCAGGAACGTGATCCACCCAAGCTCTTATTGGATCAGCATGGAGTTTTTTTCCAGAAGTACATTCTAGTTTTCTTTGCTTCACGAATTTACCGAAACGATCTGCTTTTTTATACTCTGCTTCGAATGTTTGATAGTATCTTAAAGCTTCATCAAACTTATAGCTTAACTGCATGGCTAATCCCATGTAATAATCCATAAATGGATGGATGTCATGGTTTAATTCATGAGCTTTTTCGAAAAATGCAATTGACTTTTGTTTGTAGCTAGAGTGCGCATAACAAACTCCCATTTTAAAATTTAGTTCTGCACTATTTGGGTTGAATTTATAGGCTATCTCGAAATTTTTAAGCGCTTTCCAATAATATAGCTCTGGATCTTGAACCTGAAACACGGCTTCATTTCCGAGTTCCCAGTCTTCACTTCCAGCATCAAAGGCATCTTTTGCCGTTTTGAAACCGTCTTTGTCGTCTTTAAAATTTGCTGCTTTGAATTCTACATCTTGTCCGAAAACAGTAAAACCAAAACCTAATAGAATGATTGATAATAAATTTTTCATCTTGTTTTATTTTGATATACCGTTATTAATTTGAACAATTTGAAGCCTTGTAGCTTTTTCCTAATTCTGAACCAAGTTCTTTGGCCTTGTGCCAGTCCTCGCAAGCACCTTCTAAGTCTCTTAGCATTTCTTTCGCCATTCCTCTATTTACATAGGCATCAGCAAAATTTTTGTCAAGAGAAATCGCTTTGTCAGCATCTGCTTTCGCTTTAGCATATTCTCCATTTTTAAAATATGCTCCTGCTCGGTTACTATAGGCTGGTGCGTAATTTGCGTTGATTTCTATACACTTAGTGAAATCTTTAATGGCATCAGTATATCTGTCCATTTTCATTTCGGTAACGCCTCTATTGTTATAGGCCAAATAGAATTTAGCATCAATAGATAGCGCTCTGTTAAAGTCTTTCAATGCATCTTCATAAGATTTCATTTTTGTTTTAGTCGTTCCTATATTATTTAAAACAAAGGCCAAATTCGCATTTTTTCTAGCCGCTTCTTCATAATCCTTAACCGCTTGAGGATATTTTTCTAACATCCGATAGCAAGAGCCCCTATCGTTATATGCATAGGCATTATTCGGGTCCAATTCAATTACTTTACTGAACTGTATAATCGCGCTCTCGTAATCTTTTTGTAAGAATTGAAGCGTACCAAAATTATAATAGGCTTTAGGGTTTTTAGGGTCCAGAGCAACAGACTTTTCATAATCTTTTTCAGCGCTCAAGAAGTCCTTCTTACCTTGATAGGCTCTACCTCTTTGAAAATATGCTTTCGAGTAATCTGGCTTTTTCGCAATCAAAGCATCCAATGTTTTGATGGCTTGTCCATATTTCTCTGACTTATTTTCGGCAATTGCCTTGTTGTAATAAGCAGGCGTAAAATTCGGGTCAGCTGCTATTGATTCTGAAAATTTGTTGATTGCACCTTCGTATTTTTCTTGTTTGAAAAGTTCGATACCAGCATTATAGGCGTTTTGTGATTTCTCAATTGCCGCGTTGGTTTCATTTAGATTTGCGATTGAATCGCGATAAGCTTTTTCTTCAGGAGTTAATTCGTCATCTGGCTGTGCAAACGACATGATCCCTGTTAAAGAAATAGCAAGGGTTAGTAATAATTTCTTCACAATTATAATTTTTTAAATGGAGCATGAAAATAACTGAAAATCCCGAAAAACGTGGGATTTCAGCAATTAGTTTATCAACAATTGTTAATAACCTTGGCTCTAAATCGGTTAATATGGACTCCTAATGAGAAAATCGTGCCAGCCTATCTTAGGCGTGCGCTCGTATCCGATCCATGATGTTTTCAGCCAATTGATTTGCTTTATCTTCAGAGGCACTTTCAGAATAAATTCTGATAATTGGCTCGGTGTTACTCTTTCTTAAATGCACCCATTCTGATCCAAAGTAAATTTTAACACCATCTGTGGTATCAACCTCTTTATCAGAAAATTCTTGAGCGACATTTGCTAAAATGCCATCCACATCCATTCCTGCTTCTAATTGAATTTTATTCTTTGAGATAAAATAGTTAGGATAAGTATTCCTTAACTCTTTAACTGATAATTGAGTTTTGGCTAAATGAGTCAAAAACAGAGCTGTTCCAACCAAAGCATCTCTGCCATAATGTGAGGCAGGATATATTACCCCTCCGTTTCCTTCGCCACCAATCACTGCATCAGTTGATTTCATTTTGTTGACCACATTAACTTCTCCTACTGCTGCTGCCTCATAATTGCACCCTTCATATTTATTGGTTACTTCTCTTAATGAAATGGTGGATGATAAATTTGAAACCGTATTTCCAGGAGTGTTTTGAAGCACGTAATCGGCAATGGCAACTAATGTATATTCTTCTCCAAACATAGAGCCGTCTTCACAAACGAAAGCCAGTCGGTCAACATCTGGATCTACAACAATACCCAAATCTGCGCCAGTTTCTTTAATCTTGTCTGAAATGGCTGTTAGGTTCTCTGGCAAAGGTTCAGGGTTGTGTGGGAAATGTCCTGTAGGGTCACAATACAATTCGGTTACTTGCATCACCCCTAAAGCCTTTAATAATGCAGGCATAAAAATCCTTCCAGTTGAATTCACCCCATCTACAACAACATTGAAATTTGATTTTCTTATTAAATCTGCATCCACCAATTCTAAATCTAAAACTGATTGTATGTGTTTTTGCAGATAACTATTGTCTTCTGTAAGTGTGCCTAAATCATCTACCTCCGCATACTCAAATGCATCCTGCTCAGCCAAGTTCAAAATCTCTTTTCCGTCTAAATCTGAAATGAATTCTCCTCTTTCATTTAATAATTTAAGGGCATTCCATTGCTTGGGATTGTGACTTGCGGTAATAATGATACCGCCTTGAGCTTTTTCCATTGGAACAGCAATTTCAACTGTTGGAGTAGTGGATAAGTCAAGATCAATAACATCTATTCCCAAACCTTGTAAGGTTGAGGCAACTAAATTGCTAATCATTTTTCCAGAAAGACGCGCATCTCTGCCGATTACTATCTTACATTGAGCATTCGAATTTCGGTTTTTAATCCAGGTACCGTATGCTGATGAGAATTTTACTGCGTCTAATGGAGTCAATCCTTGTCCAGGTTTTCCTCCTATTGTTCCTCTTATTCCAGAAATAGATTTTATTAAAGTCACTCGTTTAGTTTTAATATAATTGAAGTCTAAAAATAGCGTTCATAATCCGAACATTCAATGAAGTTGGCAAGGAAAATTAAAAAGTTCGAAAAAAAGTTGAACTGAACTGGTAAGAAAGAATTTAATTTGTATTATTGCACACAAGTTCTTGTAGCAATATTCATGTAGCTACATTTTATCAGATTTTTCCAGAACAATTATTGACTATCAAAACTATTTATGAGTAATCCAGAATTAAGCACTAAAAAGGTTGCTGAATTAAGAGAAATTGCAAAGCAATTAGGCATTTCAGGCGCAGAAGGAATGAAGAAAGAAGAAATTATTAATGCCATATCTGGGAATGGAAATGGTGATGCGAAAGCAGAAGCATCAGCTGATAAGCCAAAAAGAAGAAGAATGAAAAGTAATCCTGAAGAGGATTTGTTTTCTAAAACAGAAGAGAAGAAGCCTGAAGCTGAAAAGAAAGAGGTTAAGAAACCTGAGGTTGAAGCAAAAGAAGAAAAGAAAACCGAAGAAAAATCGGATAAGAATCAAGATTCGGATAAACCAGCAGATCAAAAGGGTCAAAATAAAGAGCCAAGAAATAAGAATCAAGATCGTCCTGAAAGAAAAGAACGTAACGATAAGAGAGATAATAACCGAAACAAAAACCAGAAAGGGAATCACAATCAGAATAAAAGAAATCCGCAAGCCGATTTTTACGGATACAATTTTGATGGATTGGTTATTTCTGAAGGTTGTTTAGATATGATGCAAGATGGATACGGATTCTTGAGATCGTCTGACTATAACTATTTGCCTTCACCTGATGATATTTACGTATCTCAATCTCAAATTAAATTATACGGATTAAAAAGAGGTGATACCGTGAAAGGTGCTATTCGACCTCCAAAAGAAGGAGAGAAGTATTTCCCATTAATTACTGTTGAATCTGTAAACGGAAGAGAGCCTTCTTATGTAAGAGATAGAGTTCCTTTCGAATATTTGACGCCTTTATTCGCGCAAGAAAAATTCAATTTGACTGGTCATAAGAAAGAAACCATGTCAACAAGAGTGATGGACTTGTTCGCACCGATTGGAAAAGGACAAAGAGGGATGATTGTCGCTCAACCTAAAACGGGTAAAACTGTTTTGTTAAAGGATGTTGCAAATGCCATTGCTGCAAATCACCCAGAAGTTTATTTGATTGTATTGTTAATTGATGAGCGTCCTGAGGAGGTTACAGATATGGCGAGATCAGTAAATGCTGAGGTAGTTGCATCAACTTTTGATGAGCCAGCAGATAAACACGTGAAATTAGCCAATATCGTTTTAGAGAAATCGAAGCGAATGGTAGAATGTGGACATGATGTTGTCATTTTATTAGATTCGATTACAAGATTGGCAAGAGCCTATAATACTGTTCAACCGGCTTCAGGTAAAGTACTATCTGGTGGTGTTGATGCGAATGCATTGCACAAGCCAAAAAGATTCTTTGGTGCGGCTAGAAAAATTGAGAACGGTGGATCATTAACCATTTTGGCAACAGCACTTACAGAAACTGGTTCTAAAATGGACGAAGTAATCTTTGAAGAATTCAAAGGAACAGGTAACATGGAGCTGCAGTTAGATAGAAAAATTGCGAACAGAAGAATTTATCCTGCAATTGACATTCTTGCTTCAGGTACAAGACGTGAAGACTTGTTGATGCAAAAAGAGCATTTACAACGAATTTGGGTTTTAAGAAAATATCTTGCAGATATGAATCCAGTTGAAGCAATGGAGTTCATCAAAGAAAGAATGGAAGGAACAATTTCAAATGAAGAGTTCTTGATTTCTATGAACGGTTAAACTTTTGAGAGGATATAAATAATTCCAATTCCAAGTATTAAACTGATGCCGATATTCAGGATGGCATAAGTATATAACTGATCTTGCATCAATTTCAAAGTATCTAAACTGAAGGTTGAGAAGGTTGAAAAACCTCCGCAAAACCCGATTAATATCAGGTATTTCATCCATTCATTTTGAATGAGTTTTTCTTTGAAGATATAAACTGTTACACCCAGAATCAGACAGGCCATCAAGTTGGCAAGTAATGTCCCTAAGGGAAATTCGCCTTTGTAGTATTTTAGAGAAATCAAGCTCGTTCCATAGCGTGCAAGACTGCCTAAGCCACCTCCTAAAAATACCATTGTTCCAATCACTGCTGTACTCATTGATTAAGGGATACGTTAAATTTCGCTTTAAGTTTTTTAGAAAGTTGATAGAACAACATGGCTATCAGGAATCCCAATATAGCACCTCCTAAAATATCTGATGGATAATGAACGCCCATATAAATTCGGCTATACATGATAATACATGCCCATAAAATTAAGAACCACCACTTTTTAGTGAAGGATTTGAATGAGGCGATAATAAAGGTGCTAATC
This sequence comes from Bacteroidia bacterium, assembly GCA_030426825.1. Classification (GTDB taxonomy): domain Bacteria; phylum Bacteroidota; class Bacteroidia; order Flavobacteriales_D; family Crocinitomicaceae; genus Paracrocinitomix. Next base: position 14,617 of record JAUHXX010000020.1, read on the forward strand.
GCCGTTATATTGGCGGCATGTGAACTTACAAAACCATATTTTCCTCCCAAGTACTCAGTTCCATTAGGTTTGTTAATGGTTTGCACAATCCCCTTTAAATCTAGATTATGAGAAGGTCGATATCTTTGAAAGTTGTTTTTAAAACCATGTACAGAAATTAAATCGGCTAAGGCCACACAGCAAATAACCGCCAATAAAACAATTACAAGATATTTGATTCCGCCTTTTTGAAAAGCATAATACAAAAAGAATAAATACAAGGGAATCCAAAGCCAGGTCGTGCTGGCGTACCACATGATACTGTCCAACAAATCAGTATGAGGACTGTTTAAAATGATGAAAAGTTCGGTATCTATTTGTTTTAATGATTCAAGCACCGATCAAATGTAGTGGTTTCTGAGATAACGAAAATCCTTCAAGAAAATTGAATGATTATTTTTCAGACTCTGCAAATTTTTTGAAGTCTTGCATATATTTCATGGTCTGCTTTCTAAACATACCTGGCATAATTGCCATAAACACTTTAATCATTCCTTTACCTTTGAAAACATTTGATTGTGTCCATTTAGTTTGAGATGCTGAAACCGATTCAAACCGATTGTCATTCCAGTTTTGTACTCCTTTTGCTTCGTACAGAAAGTTGAAATTATGTGGAAGGTTTTTCTTCATGATTGTTTCCTGCATCTCCATTTCACGTTTTTTGGTTTTGAATTTCATTTTAGAAATGGCACCTTCTTCTCCAGGTGTGCCTGAAACATGATCAAAACTAACTAAACTTTCTTGCCATTTAAACAAATTGTCTGCATTGTCAAAGAGTTCTATGACTCTTTCAACAGGCAAATCAATCAGTATTTCGCTTGAATATTTCATAATTTAAAATGATGGGGTAGGTCTGTATCTAGTTCGAGATTGGCTCTTATTAGATTGAAATCCTTTTCCTTCACCATGTATGAAATAGGTAAATGCAATTTCATGTGATCCAGCGCTATAATTTCTCATATCTGATAATGTGAAATCATAAGAATAGCCAAATCGAAGTCTGTAAATATTTAGACCAATCATTGCAGAAACTGCATCATTATGACGATAGCTGATTCCTGCCCAATATTTTTCTTGATAAATAAATCTACTATTGATATCAAATTGCATTGGTAGGGCTTCAATCATTCTAAAGACGAGAGAAGGTTGAATTTTGAAATCAGATCCAGCATCAATAGTATATGACCCATGGACAAAATAATTTCTTACTAATCTGTTTCTCACTTCATTCCCCAAATTATATATATCTACATTGGTTTGAACCAAACTCATAGCTGACATACCTACTTCCCATTTATTTCCTTTATGCAATAAAAACCCAAAGTTTAAATCTGGAATTAAGGTTGAGTTATAGGCAGAAATGATTGTTGGATCATCAGGTAAATAGGTAGTTAATGCGTTTTTATCTAAAACATGCTGCGTAATGGTTCCTCCTAATCCGAATGACATGGTCATTTGTTGAGTTCTACTGCTGCTTCCTTTAAGCACTAAATGATAGGCTGTACTGAAATTTAATCCAGTTCTTCTAGTTGGTCCGGTAGTTTCATTAAAAATACCTCCACCAATTCCAAAATTGAATCCATTATAACCATGAGCCGTTACTGATTGGGATACAGGGCCTTCAGCAATGCCAACCCATTGTTTTCTAACACTTGCGTGAATTGGTATATATTCCTTACTCCCAGCCACTGCTGGATTTAGCAAGAACGTATTGAACATATATTGAGAGTTAAGTCCCACTTGTTGTGACTTTGCTCCAAATGCCAAACTAATTAAAAGCACTAATAATATTCTCTTCAAAATCATCATCTCACAATTGTTACAGCACCAGTATAGGGCTTAATGTCATTTTTCAAATCAATAATATAATAGTAGGTTGAGGCAGGAAGATCTCTGTCTCTGAATGTACCATCAAAAGGTTCGTTATACCCACCATCAATTTGATATACAATTTTTCCCCACTCATTCATCACTACTACAGAACATTCAGGGTATAAGTAAATGTTCGTGATTTGCCAGTCGTCATTATATCCATCAAAATTAGGGGTAAAGGCGGTGGGAACTTCTAAACATTGAATGTCAGTAACCGGAACGGTAATCGTAGTGTCAGCGCTACAACCAACCAAATCAGTAATGGTCACAGTGTAATCGGTTCCAGGTAAATTCGTTACGGGATTTGCAGTGGTACCGTGAGACCAGCTGTAAGTGAAATCTCCATATCCGCCTTCAGCAAATATTTCAATGGTCCCATCTGTTTGATCTCTACAGGTTACAGCAGTGACAACAGCGTTAAAAGTTATAGGTGTAGGTTCAAATAAATCAATGGTATCTGTTACATTGCAAGCGTTGAAGTCTTTTATAGAATAGACGTAAGTTCCTGATCCGAGATCAATTAAATCTTCTGTGGTCGCCCCGTTGTCCCAGAGCACACTGTAAGTTGGAGTACCTCCTGTAATGGTTAGGTCAATTCCGCCGTCAGAAGCACCCGCGCATGAAATATTTTGAGTAACGTAACTCACCTCTAATAAAGGTGGCTCATTAATAATAAAAGATTGCGTAAAATCACAGTTGTTTACGTCAGTCACAGTAACCGTATAAATGTCTGTTGTGTATCCGAATAAATCTTCATCTGCGGTGCTTAATTCGTAAGTTGAATTAGTCCATTCATATGTAAATGGAGGGCTTCCTCCTATTGGCGTGATGTCAATGCTTCCGTCATTTCCTCCAAAACACTTAACATCTTCAATTACCGAATTAATCGTTACGAAATCTGGTTGAGTTAGGAAAATAGAATCAACTCGAACGCATCCATTAGCATCAGTTAATGTCATAAAATAGGCACCGGAACTTAAGTTGAAGGCATTGGGGTTAAATTGGCCATTAGACCAGAAATAAGAATATGGCGGAGTGCCTCCATCAGCTACGTAAAAAATCTGACCATCCGTATAGCCAGGACAAGTAGGTTCAACAATGTTGTGGGTACTATTTAAAGTATCTAAAGGTTGATCAATTTCTACACTATCCAATAAAATACAATTATTTGCATCATTAATAGTTACGTTATATTGTCCCGCAACAACATTGTTTTGATCTTGAAGGATGGATAAATTCGACCAATTATAAGCATAAGGCTGCACACCACCGGTAACAGTTAAATCTGCAATACCTGTAGCTTCTCCATAACAAAGTACATCTGTTTTCACTATTGAGGAAATCATTTCTGGAGGTTGATTGATAATAATGGTGTCCTCAAAAACGCAGTTGTGGTTATCCGTAACTGTTACGTAATATGTGTCAGCACCATAATTAATAATATCTTCAGATGAAACACTTAAGGCGAAAACTGAGTTTTCCCATGAAAAATCATACGGTGTTGTTCCACCTGTTGTTGTCATATCGATTACCCCGGTGCTGTCTCCAAAACATTGAACATCTTGAACTAAATAAGTTGCATTTAAAGGCTGCAATGGCTCAATAATTGGGATTACAACGGTTTCTGTGCAGCCCTGCACATCTGTAACTACAACAGAATAGGTGGTTGCAAATAAATTTGTTAAATCTTGACTAATAGCCGTGTTTGACCAGGAATATACATAACCTGGACTTCCTCCTGTCACAGTTAGGTCGATTGCTCCGGTATTGTCACCGTTACATAACACATCAACTTTGGTGTAACTCACTGTAACAGGAGTTAACGGTTGGCTAATCACAACATCATCAGTGTGGATACAGTTGTTAGCGTCTTCTATTGTTATTGTATAGGTCTCTGCCGGAATATTATTTAGGTCCTCAGTTGTACCAACAATAGAACCTCCAGAATTTTTCCATGTATAAACATTTGCCCCAGAGCCACCAGTTGTGGTCATATTTATTGAACCGTCCGAAAAACCAAAGCAACTCACATCAACCGAAGCAAAGGTCGCAGTTATTTGTGACGGTTCAGTAACCGTGTAGGATCCGTTTGCTGTGCAGCCGTTAGCATCTGTAATGGTCACAGTATAAGTATCGGCTACCAGTCCGGATAGATCTTCCGTATTTCCTAAAGTAAATGAACTATTTGTCCAAGTAAATGAATAGGGCGGTGTACCATCTTGAGGCGTCAAATTAATAGATCCTGTCGCATCTCCATTACAAAGGACATTAAATCCAACCATTGAGGCATTCAACATTAAGGGTTCTGTTACTACAGCAGAATTTGTCTCAACACAACCTTTTGAATCTTGTACAAGCACGGTGTAAGTGTTGGCCGGTATATTGGATAAATCTTCTGTTAAGTAGGTGCCACCATTCCAGTCAAAAGTATAAGGTGGTGTTCCACCAAAAACTGATAAATCTACGTTACCATCTGTCCCGAATTCACAACTTACATTGCTCACCACAATTGATGATTGAACGGCCTGAGCTGGTTCATTAATTGTGGTAGGTAAAGCTGTAGTCATGCTGCATCCATTGATATCTGAAATTATAACTGAATAATTCCCTGCTATTACATTAATTAAATCTTCACTTGTTGCACCGTTTGACCAATTGAAAAAGTAAGGAGGTGTTCCTCCAGACGGTGTCAAGTCTGCAATTCCAGAGGCATCACCTTTACAATCAACATCTATAGCTGTGATGTTCCCTGTTAATTCTGATGCTTGATAAACAGTGATGGTTTTAGTGGAAGTACACCCTAATTGATCTACAACATAAACCGAAAATACTCCAGCCGGGAGTCCGCCTTGTTGAGAGACCGTTCCGGATGGGACATTATTAAATGTTCCGCTTGATGATCCTTGACTCCATGAAATGTTAAAAGGACCGTTGGGTCCTGTAACCTGAATATCAACTGTACCATCAAAGCCTCCGAAACAAGTAACGTTAGTTGCAGATAAGGTCACATTAGGACAAGCATTCCCTATCGACACAAAGGCAAAAAATAAGAATAGGAGTAGGGTATGTTTGATTTTCAATCTCATTTATGAATAACCAGGGTAACTGCTCCCGAATAAGGTGCGGTACCATTGTTTAATTTAATCACGTAATAATAAGTTGCAGCTGGTAATATTTTACCCTCGAAGCTTCCATCCCAAGGGGTATATGTACCGTTTGTTTGATACACTATGTTCCCCCATTTATTGAAAATCGTTACTTCTGCTTCAGGATAATTATCAAGATTGTCAAGTATCCATGTGTCATTATAACCATCTCCATCTGGAGTAAAGGCGTTAGGTGGAGCTATACAATCAATGTCGGTTAAATTGATGTTCAAGGTATCGTATTTTTCACAGCCATTTTGGTCAGTGACAATCAAAACATATTGTCCCGGTGCTAAGTTGAAAATGTCACTCGTAATTTCTGAGTTTGACCATAGATAATCATAACCAGGAATTCCTCCTTCTGTAAATATTGTAATAGAGCCGTCTTCGTTATCTCTACATGTTGGATCAGTGACAGAAGGTGAAATTAATATTTCGTCTGGTTGTTCAACTCTCCAAGTTCCTTGAATTGTGCAACCATGGAAGTCTATAATATTAACAGTATACCAGCCTGCTGGCACTCCAACTAATTGTTGATTAACAGTTGCGTTCGACCAAATTGTTGTGTACGGAGTGGTTCCTCCTTGTATTATTGTAGAAATAGCACCATCACTCGATCCAAAACACAACGCGTCAATTGGTGTTCCAGTAACCGTCAACGAATCTGGTTGATCTACAAATATGCTGTCTAAATATCTACAGCCGTTGCCATCTTCGACCTGAACAGGATAAGTTCCCTTGTGTAGATTCTCAATAGTATAACTGTTTAAGTTATTATTGAATAAGTTGATGGATGTGTCTCCAAATATTACAGTGTATGGCATAACCCCATCCATAGGAGTGACAGTAATTGATCCATCATTACTGCCGTAACAACTTGCGCCAATTGATGTTGCAGAGAAGGTTACATGAGTCAACGGTTCGTTAATAACGGTTCCTGAATTAGCAACGCATCCATTTGCATCAATTGCTTGTACGGTATATGTACCAGCCATCAATGTATCAGTTAAGTTTGTAATGTCTCCATTGCTCCAGTTAATTAAATATGGACCAATTCCTCCAGAAACTGTTGCATATGCCCATCCGGTATTGTCTCCCTTACAGAGTACATCTTTTTTATCCACAACAATTTGTACTATTGAGGCGGGTTGGGTTACTGTTGCTGAAATGCTATCTATGCAGCCGTTTGCATCTGTAACAGTTAATGTATAGTCTCCGGCAAATAAATTTGAAATATCTTCAGTTGTCGCACCATTTGACCAAACATAAGTGTAAGGGCTTGTACCCCCCGTAATTGTGACATCAATTTCACCAGTGTTGTCACCTCTACATAGCACATTCGTAGTTACTTCAGTTAAACTAATTGGAGCAGTAGGTTCATCAATAGTTATTGAAGTTGATATTGTACATGCGTTCGAATCCGTGACAATTACACTGTAAGTGTCTGCATACAAGTTTGACATGGCGTTAGTGCTGTTGCTCAATTGATTGTTTGCTCCATCAGACCATGAATAATCATAAGGAGTAACCCCACCATTAACTGTAACGGCTAAACTTCCATCATTTCCACCAAAACAGAGCACGTCCACTGAAGATTGGTTTATAGTAAGTGCGGTAGGTTCACTAATAGTGGCATTATTATTTGTGTTGCAACCTTTGGCATCCGTAATTACAACGTTGTATGGTCCAGCAATTAGCCCACTGATATCTTCTGTGGTTGCACTGTTGTTCCAAGCATAAGTATATGGTGCTGTTCCGCCAGATACAGTGAGGTCAATAGAACCAGAAGCATCACCATTACATAACACATCTTCAAATGTCAAAGAAGAAGCAAGTGGAGCATTTGGCTCCGTGATATCAACAATTAGTTGACTAGTACAATTATTTGCATCTAAAATATCTAAAATATAGTTGCCCGCCGGAATTCCAGTGATATCTTCTGTTACCCCACCGTTGGACCAGTTGTATGCATAAGGCAGTGTTCCTCCTGTAACCTGAGCATCAATGGCCCCGTCAGAGCCTGCGAAACAAGAAACATTGATTTGAGAAACTAAAGATGACGTTAATTCGGCAACCGGTTCTCCAACAAGAACAGAAATCGTATCCAAACAACCTTTACTATCAGTTACTTCGGCAATATAAGTTTGAGAACTCAAGCCATTTAAATCTTCAGTGGTGGCACTCAGCTGGACATAATTTTGATTAAACCATTTGAACGTATATGGTGCTGTTCCGCCTGCAACTGTTAAATCAATAGAACCGTCTGAGCCGTTTTTACAGAGCACAGGCTGTGAAGTAATGCTTAATGCTAAAGGTGCTGCAGGTTCAGTAATGCTGTAGTTGACTGTAGTTTGACATCCTTTAGTTCCTCCTGAGCCTGTCACCGTGGCTGAGCCATCATTTCCTCCAAAACACGAAACATCATTGTTAACTTGAACTACCGCTGCTACTGCGGTAGGTTCGGTAATTGTATAAGAACCAGTTGTTGTACAGTTTTTAGCGTCAGTAACGGTAACATTATATGTTCCAGGGCCTAGGTTTGTGGCTGAGTTGGTTGTACTTCCGCTTCCTGTCCAAACATAGCTATAAGGAGGAGTTCCTCCAGTTACACTAATTGTGATTTGCCCATTTGAATTTCCGAAACAATCAACATCCGTTGAAGTGGAGTTATATATCTCAAGGTTTTGAGAAGGTTCGTTTAAGAAGATG
>JAUHXX010000325.1 GCA_030426825.1 Bacteroidia bacterium
TGCCTTGAATACTGAAAGTAGAACAGAATATCTTTTGTATTATTCAGTAAATACAAGAACCGAACTTTCTCTAATTAACATTCTAACTGGCGAGATCATCTATACCAAACATTTTCCTGAAGGATACACATTGATCAAACCAAAAGAAATAAAATTGCTTGCCCCATATTTCTAAAAAAGCGGCTCAAATCGAAATTTGAACCGCCTGCTTTTAACTGAAACTTGGTTATTTAGAGTAAGAGTTTTTCATGGTAATTCTTGACCAAGTTTCATACTGAGCCTTTAGAAAAATGAATCGCACAAAATCATAATTAGCACCTAAAGGCTTTCGTAAACCGAATTATATAGACACCTACGAACGAAAAATAGATTTGGATTTATACGTTTCCAATCACGTATAATTCTGACAAGGTCGGAACTTTACTTCCCCCTTCGTTTTCTAAAGTAATCGCAAAGGCTTGAGCCCCGGTTACCTTATATGGCATTTCTTGAATTGTTGAAGCGCTTGCTAAATCAAAAACACCCATATCTGTTGGTTGTCCATCAACAATCGCCCACAGTTGATATTGCTTTTGACTTGGCACTTCTGGTAAATCGTCTACTTTGACAAAAACGTTTTCGCTAGCAGAATTCCAGAACACGTTGACTTTTGAGCTAGGACTAATTTCTGTTCCAACTAATTCAATTTTTCTAGTATTAAAATTAGATAGTTCTGCCAGTAAATTTTGATTGGTACTTAAACTTGAATTTAGAGAATCAACAGTACTTGCTAAGCTGTTATTTTCAACGTTGAGCTGCTCTACTTTGTTGTTTGCGGCAAGATAATCCGATTCAAATTGATTTGCTTTTCCGTTATAGTGATACCAAGTTGCAAGCATACCTACTAAAAACAAGATGCTAGAGGCAATTGAGAGCTTTGCTATGTTTGATCTAGAATTTTTAGTTTGAACTATGTTCTGATCTAGTTGGATTATTCGACCTTCTTCAACACCTTCTTGCGTGGTAGTTTTTATTTTTTCAAGGATTTTCCCTTTCAATTCTTTTGGTGGTTCAATTGATTGGCTGAACACAAAGTTTTCAATAGATTGCTCCAATTGAACAAGAGCTTCCTTGATTTCGGGGTATATGTGAGACATGCACTCAACTTCTTGTCTCTCTTGTGGAGAGGCTGAGTTAAGAGCATATTCTTCAAGAATACCTGACGCTATGTATTTTTCTATATCCAAAACAAAATAATGCTTTTAAATACTTTTCTTAATTCAATTACTGCAGATCTAATTCTAGTTTTAACCGTGCCAAGTGGCATTTTTAGCTCATCTGCAACTTCTTGTTGGGTGTATCCTTTGAAATAGATATAATCAATCATTAACTGATGATCTTCACTCAATTTATTCACTTGTTCTTTTAAGCCAATAGTATCAGTTTTTGTGACCGAAACATGCTTGCTTTCAATATCTACGTTCGTTTCTAATGTTTGGATTTCTACCTTTCCTTCTCGCTTGATTTTTCTGTATCTATCAATCGCTGAGTTTCTGGAGATATTTAACATCCAAGTAAAGAATGAGCCTTTCTTAGCATCATACTTTTGAATATTCTTCCAAATTTTGACAAGACTATCCTGTAAAACGTCCTGTGCATCATCTTCAGATTTTAAAATTTTAAATATCACTCCAAATAATGCCCCAGAATACTTGTCATAAAGCATTTCAAATGCAGCTTGGTCACCTGATTTTAAGTTGGCGACTAATTTTTCAATCAATATTTTATCTGAACCGGTCAATTAGATGACAAATCTAACAGAAATTATTTTGCTGTAACTTTTTGATAATTTCGTTATTATAAATCAAATTTAAGCCCAATAAAATGACAAAATCTGTTTGTTTAATGATGATATGTTTATTTAGCATTTCATCCATTTCGTATTCCAAGAAATTCTCAAAAAATAAATCGTTCGTTTTTATTCCTTCCGGTTCATTTCAACTTCAAGATAACAAAGTGTCGTGTAATGCTTTTTATATGGCCACAACAGAGGTAACAAATGCACAGTACAGGGAATTTTTACAAGACTTAAAAAATCAGAATAAAAATGATGAATTGAAAATTGCCATTCCAGACACCTCATTATGGTTGAAGAGCTTCCCTTATAATTATTTTGAAGCTTTATCATCAATTTACTTTTGGCACCCAGCCTATGACGATTATCCAGTTGTCAATGTATCTAAAGAAGGAGCTAATTTATACTGTAAATGGTTAACCGATAAAATGAGAAATTTATTTCCTGATGAAAACTTTAATGATTTTAGATTGCCAACTCAAGAAGAATGGGTGTATGCCGCGAAAGGAGGGCTTGAAAATGCTTTGTACCCTTGGGGAGGCCCAAGTACGGTTAATTCAAAAGGGTGTTATTTGGCTAACTATTCTATCACTGGAGATCACAATGTAACACGAGATAAAGACGGTGAATTAGTAGTTGTAAGTGCTGACAAGTTTTATACAGATAGTTTTGAAGAACATCAAATTCTTGCTCCCGCATTATCATATTCACCGAATGGTTACGGATTATACAACATGAGTGGCAATTGTGCTGAAATGTTGGCCAAATCTGAGTTGGTGATGGGAGGAAGTTGGACATCACCTGGACATGACATTCAGGTAACAAGTTGTACTGCTTATAATGGCCCACATCCAACTATTGGATTTCGTCCAGTCGTTTCATATGTGAAAGTCGACTAATTGTTCCGTACCTTTGCAGTGAATGCAAGAACGTAGGCCATATCAAGATTGGTTGCCAATCACTAAAAAGGAACTTCAATTTCACGGTTGGGAAGAACTAGATGTTGTTATCATTTCTGGTGATGCTTATGTTGATCATCCAGCATTTGGACCAGCTGTTATCGGCAGAATCATTCAAAGCGAAGGCTTGCGGGTGGGAATTATTCCTCAGCCAAATTGGCAAGATGATTTAAGAGATTTCAAAAAATTTGGAGCTCCTAAGTTATTTTTTGGGGTAACCTCTGGTTGCATGGATTCAATGGTGAATCATTACACAGCCGGCAAGCGAAAAAGATCTACTGATTCTTACACTCCTGGAGGAGAAGCTGGATTTAGACCTGATTATGCAGCCACCGTTTATTGTAAGATTTTAAAAGAGCTGTATCCAGATGTACCTGTTGTTTTGGGCGGAATCGAAGCTTCTCTCAGAAGAGTAACGCATTATGATTATTGGGCCGATAAGTTGTTTCCATCAATTTTAGAAGATAGCGGAGCTGATATGTTGGTTTACGGAATGGGCGAGCAGCCTTTAAGAGATATGATTAATCTCTTGAAAAAAGGGGTTCCATTTGATTCCTTGAAAACGATTCCGCAAACAGCATTTTTACAGCCAAAGGCAGAAGATTTACCTAAAAACAAGAACTGGGAAGATGTGGCGCTTTCGTCACATGAAAAATGCCTGCAAGATAAGTTAGCATATGCAGCCAATTTTAAAGTGGTTGAGGTAGAATCTAATAAATTAATTGCACGAAGAATTACGCAAGATATCGGCGAAAACAGATTGGTGATAAATCCACCTTACAAAACAATGACCGAGAAAGAAATGGATCAGTCGTTTGATTTGCCGTATACGCGATTACCACATCCGAAATACAATAAGCGTGGAGCTATTCCTGCTTATGACATGATTAAGTTCTCGATTAACATGCATAGAGGATGTTTTGGCGGATGCAGCTTCTGTACTATATCGGCACATCAAGGAAAATTCATTGCATCTCGTTCGCAAGAATCCATCATGAAAGAGGTTGATGCGGTAACTGAGCATCCAGAATTTAAAGGATATATCTCAGATATTGGAGGGCCTTCAGCCAATATGTATAAGATGAAGGGGATAGACGAAGCCATTTGCGAAAAATGTGTGAGTCCTTCATGTATCCACCCAGTAATCTGCTCAAACCTTGATACGA
>JAUHXX010000326.1 GCA_030426825.1 Bacteroidia bacterium
TGAAAATCTAAAAGGAAATTTAATCCCTAATTCTTTTTACGCTTGGGACATGTGCCAGTCGAGTCAAGATCCTGACAGAATATTTTTCGGATTAGATGGTGATGGAATTGGATCTATGCGCTATGAGAATGGCACCTTTGTGAATGAGGGGTATTACAACAATACTTTTGGTGAAGTGAGATCTATATTTGAAAAAAACGGTAAACTCTATTACACAGTAAAAAATGACGGTGTCCACCTACTAGACACCACCAAATCACAAGATGAAACGAAGCTACCTGGCCTGATAGACTACAATGACCCTAAATTCGCATACGAACAATTCGTTATCTGCGAATTTCAAAATATCATCTATTTAGGAACCAGAAATGGTTTGTACGAAATTAAAGATGATCAACTTGTTCAATCGAACATTGTTAACTCAAAATTTTCTGAAAAGCAATTACTAATTCACAGAATGTTCAACGACCAAAATGAGAAATTTTGGATGGTTTTATTTCATAATTCAGGGACAGAAAACGAAACTTCAGAAATTGGTTATTTATCCACGGTAGATGGTAAACTTGAATGGATTTCTCAACCTTTTAATCAAATTGAAGATGACGTTATTTTTTCCATTAAAAAAGATGATAATGGCATATACTGGCTTGGTGGAGTAAAAGGACTTTATGCCTTTAACGATAAAATCAATATCGATTCTGAGAAAAAATTCAATGTTTTCATCAATCGCATCTATTTGAACAGAGAGGACCTTTACATGTACCACACCAACTACGCAAAGGAATCGGAGCATGTGCTAAGTTATGATCAAAATACAGTAAGTTTTGAGTTTGGCTCTAACGCTTATCTTGGAAAATTAGTGAATCAATACAGCTATTATCTTGAAGGAGAAGAAGAAAGCTGGAGTAAATGGTCTGAAAACCAGACAACGGAATTCCAGCGTTTGAGTGAAGGTGATTACGTTTTTCATGTGAAAGCTAAAAACTTCTACGGAATAGAAAGTGAAGAGACCACTTTCTCGTTCACGATTTCTCCTCCTTGGTACAGATCATGGTGGGCTTACCTAATCTACATTGTTTTAGTGATATTGATTATCTATATCATCATCAACCTTTCAATCCGCCGAGTAAAAGCTCAAAATGAACGACTAGAAGAAATTGTTGTCGAAAGAACGGCCGAAATTGCCAAACAAAACTCAAAACTTGAACATCAAAAAGCTGAGATTGAAGAAAAGACGAATGACATCCTCGATAGTATTAAGTATGCAGAACGAATTCAAACTGCTATTCTTCCTCCAGAAGATGAATTAGACCAAGTGTTTGATGGTGAGAACTTTGTTTTATTCAAACCAAAAGATATCGTTTCTGGTGACTTTTATTGGGCGGAGCGTTTTAATAACCAAGCCATATTTTCTGCGGTTGATTGTACCGGTCACGGTGTTCCAGGAGCCTTCGTAAGTATTGTAGGATTCAACGGCCTTAACCGTACTGTAAATGAGTTCGATTTGAGGGTTCCAGGTGAGATACTTGATAAATTAACCGATTTGGTGGTAGAAACTTTTTCCAAAAGTGAGTCTCAAATTAAAGATGGTATGGATATCGCCTTGTGTAATATCAACTATGACACACTTAAATTGACTTATGCTGGAGCGAACAATCCATTGATATTAATTCGTAACAAAGAAATTACAGAGATCAAAGCCAACAAACAACCGATTGGTGAATTTGAAAACAGGGTGCCTTTTACAACTCATGAAATCCAATTAGAAAAAGGAGATTGTATCTATATCTATTCAGATGGATATGCTGACCAGTTTGGTGGACCTAAAGGAAAGAAATTTAAAGGAAAAGCCTTGAAACAATTATTACTCGACATGAATGATTTGTCAATGTCTGAGCAACGGGTTAAAATCAACGAAATTTTTGAAGAGTGGAAAGGTAGCTTTGAACAGTTAGATGATGTATGTTTAATTGGAGTTAGAATATGATGAAACTTAAAAATAGCATTGGAATATTAGCGTGTATTGCCGCTATTTCATTGATCAGCTTAGCTTTTTTAATGATGTCTCAAAGTGTTGCTGTTAGTGCAACCTTGGTGCAGTTAAGCATTTTAAATTTTGCCGTCTTGCTCGCACTTTCAGGATTATTTGTTTTAAGACAATTCTGCAGCCCAAGTCCAATCTTGAAAAAATCCCTGATTGGTTTTGCGATTGGACTGATGTGCTTTGCAGGACTTGCAGCATTCAACATTGTTGACATCCAATCAACATGGAATATTCTCATTGCCCTTGCTGTTCTATACATTACCATCATTCAAATGCAATTGCTCAACTGGAACAAAAGCCAACAAATTCTTAAGTTCATTGGCTTAATTACGCTAGTTGCTAATCTCTATATCTTCACATTTTTTATCTTTAAAATTGATAGCCCCGGGGCAGGATTTATTCTAGACATTGCGGCTTTGGCTTCAATAATTTCTTTTTTAATCGGACTGGTTTTAATTCGTAAAAAGAACACAGAGCTTGCTTAGATAAACAATTATCCTTTGATAAGTACTCCCAATCTACCTTAAAACACAACAGTGAATCTCCTACTTTTACCTTGAGAAGGTATATGTATGAAATTCATTGAACCAAAAAATACCCGAATAACTTCTGATTTTATGAATTGCAATCTAATTGTAATGGAGACGGCATACATGCATTTCACTGATGATGTCCTCACTAAATCTACACCTTCAACGATAAGACCTATATTTCAGTCAACCTTAATCTCTGATAACAAATGACCTATATCTCAGAAGAAATATTGGTTGAATTAGAAAACAGAATAAAATCCAAAGATTTTAAACTGAACTCTTTGCTAGAAATAACCTCAGCAATCAACTCTAATAAGGCTGTTTCTGAAATACTCAACATCTACAACTACATTTTGTCTGAGCAATTAGGGATTCGAAAATTCATCTTGTTCAATCAACAAAAAGAATGGGAAGTATTAAGCAAAAAAGGCATCAAAGGAAAAATAAAAGACATCAACGTTGAAGAAGATTTTTTACGATTTAGTGACATTACGGTTATTGAATCCTCTTACAAAAAATCTCTAGACAAATTTGATGTTATCATACCTGTATATCACAAAGACAAGCCTCTTGCATTTTTGGTAATGGGTGGTATCAAAGACCAACTATTAAGCAATGATAGACGATCGTTTGTAAATCTAAATTTCATTCAAACCTTAACCAATATTATTGTTGTAGCCATTGAAAACAAACGAATGGCTAAAGAGAGTTTGAAGCAAGAAAGCGTCAAGAAAGAACTAGAAATCGCATCAGAAATGCAGCGATTACTTTTTCCGAATGAACTGCCCACTAATCATAAAATAGACATATCCGCGAAATACTTGTCGCATAGCCAAGTTTCAGGAGATTACTACGACTACATCCAACTTAATGATGATGAATTCATCATGTGTATTGCGGATGTTTCAGGCAAAGGGATCGCAGCGGCAATGCTCATGGCCAATTTTCAAGCCACAGTTAGAACACTGTACAATTACAAACGATTCGATTTAGAAGAACTGGTGTTAGAGCTAAATTCCAAGGTATTTGAAAACGCAAAAGGAGAGAAATTTATCACTTTTTTTATCGCAGAATACAATTCTGCTACCCGTAAACTTAAATACATCAACGCCGGTCACAACTGGCCTATCTTGATAAGAGGAAAGCAATCAACTTTTCTAAATAAAGGTTGTATTGGTCTAGGAATGCTAGCCGAAATACCTGCTATTGAATCAGAAGAACTGGATATTGAAACAAATACAACGTTAATCCTCTATACAGATGGTGTTGTAGAGTTAGAGAATAAAGAGTCAGAACAATTTGAAACAGAACGATTGACTAAAATTGTGCAAAGCTTCTATCCTTTATCAATGGAAGATTTAAACGAAATCATCTTT
>JAUHXX010000327.1 GCA_030426825.1 Bacteroidia bacterium
CGAGCCTGATGAAAATCCAATTCCAGATTTTGAGGCTTACTTTGAAGTGTTTAAAACATGTCTAGAAATAGACCCTGAAATCCCTGTCCATTTTGAATTGGGTCGTTCAATTGTAGCACAATGTGGTTCGCTTAGAACACAAGTGCTTTATATAAAAAAATCAGACAGCAAGAATTTTGCAGTATTGGATGCTGGGATGACTGAGTTGTTACGTCCTGCATTATACAATGCTTATCATAAAATGGAGAAATTAGAAGTTGTTACTTCTGGACCTCAATTGCATTATGACATTGTAGGCCCTATTTGCGAGTCAAGTGATTGTTTTGGAAAGGATGTGTTATTACCTGAGTTAAAAAGAGGGGATGTAATTAGCATTAAAAGCTGTGGTGCCTATGCCGAGTCCATGTCACTTAATTACAATGGACGCGAGAAAGTTCAAAGCATTTTGCATAGTAGTAATGAACTCGTAAATGCAGAATTAACAGCTAGCGAATTATAGGTTATTTACTTTGCAGTATTGGTTTTACAAGATAACCTATAAAACTCCTTCATTAATAATGAGGGAGTTTTTAGTTTATTGATAGTTTTGCAGCCGCAAATTAAAATTATGCCAAACGAATCACATCATTTTTCTGGAGGAAAAGTAATCAAATTCAAGAATAATGTCTTGCTAATACAGTATGATAAAAGCAGAGAGATTACCGTAGAGGATTTAGAAAGCTTAACTGAGTTAAGAAAAGAAATTCTTGGTGAAAAACCTTATTACCCGATTATTGATCTAACAAATGGCGTTACATCATTTACTGAAAATGCTAAAGCCTGGGTTGCTGTTAATAAGGAATCATCAGAGGTGAGAATTATGGATATTTTACTTGTGAAAAGTAGAATGATGAAGCTGAAAATCAAAATGTACTATTCATTGTACAAGCCAAAAATTAAATCTAAAGTGGTTTCAACAATTGATGAGGCCCTGGAGTTTATAGTTGTGCATGAAGAAAAAAAACGTAGACGAGCAAAAGTGAATAAGCAGTAGCTCTTTATAGGCAATTCCTTTTTTAGTTGCTTTTTAATTCAAGTTGTATTATCTTCAAACGTTTGATAATCAATGGAGTTTAATAAGGTTAATCGGTTTACTAACGGTCAAATTAGCGTTCTTGCTGATGATATTTTGCTCTTTAAATACGATTCAAAAGCAACAATTGAAGAATCCGATATTATTGAATCGCAAGAATTGAGAAAAAAATTAATTGGAAACAAAAATTACTACCCAATTATTGATTTCTCTGAAGGTTTTGTTGTTTTTTCAAAAGATGCTAAAAAATGGGTAGCCGAGAACCCTGAGTCTTCTTCGGTAAGAATTATGGATGTTTTATTAGTTAACAGTTGGGCTTTGAGAATAGAAGCCAAATTGTATCTAAAGTTTTTTAAACCTATTAATCCAACACATATTGCGGTTAGTTTACCTGATGCCTTGAGTATTATTGAAAGGCATAAAAACAGTTTGAAGATAAAGAATTAATTTCTCGTGCTATTTACCAAAATCAGTAACTTTGCTTTTAGAATTCAAAGCCCAAATTGATGCTACCCAAAAAATATACTTTCTCGGGAGGTGAAATGATTCACCATGACAATGATATCATTATTGTTAAATATCGTTTAGATCAAAAAATTACGAATAATGATATGCTGGATCAACGTATGAAACGAATCGAGATGATAGGGGAAACCCCGTATTACCCAATCATAGACATGCGAGAAGGAGTGGTACATTTTACTGAGGAGGCTAAAGCATGGGCGGCAGTGAACTCAGAATCTGCTAAATCTCGAATTTTAGACATTTTGGTGGTAGACGGAGCGATAATGAAAATGAAAGCTAAGTTTTACACAATGATGTATAAACCAACCAATAAAACGAAAATTTTCAAATCCATAGATCAGGCCTTTGACTTCATTTCTGAGCATAAGAAATCAAAGGCATAGATTTTCTCTTTAAGTTTCGAGGGCTCTCAACAACTTCAGTTCTTTTTTTCCTCTAGAGATAATTCCTGATGATAATTTTTGATCAACCATGGTTTCAACAAAGGGTAATAATTCCTGAGCTAATTCTGGATATTTTTGACAAACTTTTCTTGCAGCAGTCATTGCAAAGGCTCTAACTGCAATGGCCTCATTTTTATCTGCCACATACTTCATAGCCTGATCAAAAATTTCACCTTCAAACTCCTCTGTTATTTCTGCATATTGCCAAACACGCATGCTCGCTCTCTTTACTGCATCATGTGGTGACTGGGTCAAATTATAAAGCATTTGTTTGTAGAAAGGAATCAACACTTTTTTATCCAAATCAACAATTTTCCCTAACACAGCACCAGCATTTTGACAGATGATCATTTCTTCATCAATACAATAATCTACAATTTGTTGAATTGATTTTGGATGTTTAACGCAATAATCTGTGATGGAATCCCAATTCCATTTTAAATTTCTACCTCTTAAATGCTGTTTCAAATCCACAGACTAAAATTATAAATTGATTTTAACTTTAAGTCAATGATTGCAAAGATTCTGATGGATTCACTTCATCCTCTTGCTTCTAAATTACTATCTTTGTAGACCCTAAATAATTTAATAAGATGTTTGAAAATTTATCAGATAAATTTGACAGAGCCTTTAAAGTATTAAAAGGACATGGACAAATCACGGAAATCAACGTTGCTGAAACGTTGAAAGAGGTGAGACGTGCATTGCTTGATGCAGATGTTAATTACAAAACAGCAAAAGATTTTACTGCCAAAGTAAAAGAAAAAGCATTGGGTCGTGATGTACTGACAACAATTTCTCCGGGCCAGTTATTGACAAAAATTTGTCATGAGGAGTTGGTAGAGTTGATGGGTGGTGAGCAAGAAGACATCAATTATCAAGGGAATCCTGGAATTATCTTAATGTCAGGGTTACAAGGTTCAGGTAAAACAACCTTCTCTGGAAAGTTAGCCAACTACCTGAAGAATAAAAAAGGTAAGAAACCACTATTGGTAGCTTGTGATGTTTATCGTCCAGCTGCGATTGATCAGTTGCATGTTTTAGGGGAGCAGCTTGATGTGGAGGTTTATTCCAACAAAGAAGAAAAGAATCCAGTAAAAATTGCGCAGGCTGCTATTGCTCACGCTAAATCAAATAGCTTTAATGTAGTAATTGTTGATACCGCGGGTCGTTTAGCAGTTGATGAGCAAATGATGCAGGAGATTTCGGATGTTAAAAATTCAATCAATCCTACTGAAACATTGTTCGTAGTTGATTCAATGACAGGTCAGGATGCTGTGAATACGGCAAAAACCTTTAATGAGCGTATCAATTTTGATGGAGTAATCCTTACAAAATTAGATGGTGATACCAGAGGTGGTGCTGCCCTTTCTATTAAAACGGTGGTTGATAAACCTATCAAGTTTGTAGGTACTGGCGAAAAAATGGATGCCATTGATGTGTTTTATCCGAATAGAATGGCGGATAGAATTCTTGGAATGGGTGACGTTGTTTCATTAGTTGAGAAAGCTCAGGAGCAGTTTGACGAGAAAGAAGCTAAGAAACTTCAAAAGAAAATCGCTCAAAACAAATTTGATTTTGATGATTTCTATGGCCAATTGCAGCAAATCAAAAAAATGGGTAACGTCAAAGATTTGATGGGAATGATACCTGGAATGGGTAAAGCCATGAAAAATGTTGACATTGATGATGATGCTTTTAAGGGAATTGAAGCCATCATTCATTCCATGACACCTCAAGAACGCTCCCAACCTAAAATAATCAACGGAAGCAGAAGAAAAAGACTTGCTGATGGCAGCGGTACTTCTATACAAGACGTTAATAAATTAATTAAACAATTTGAGCAAACGAGTAAAATGATGCGTATGATGGGAGATAAAAAGAAAATGGCTCAAATGATGAAAAATATGC
>JAUHXX010000328.1 GCA_030426825.1 Bacteroidia bacterium
AGATGTGTGAAACCGAATGAAGAAAAGTTAATACATCACTGACTTCACTTCACTCATTTTTGAGGAGAGGCCAGATTTGTACATGACTTTGATTTAATATTCATGACCAGGTAATCCAAAAGGCCCAACAATTATCTCTTTTGAATCTTCTTTGTTTGAGCGCCGAATTTAAGGACGTAGCTGCCTGAGGGCAAACCCGCTACATCTATTGCATGAAATCCTGATTCACTATTTATTTGCTCGCTTAAAATTAATGCTCCGTTTATGTCATAGAGTAAGAGCATATTTTCTCCAATATTTCCATTCCAACTTATATTGATAATATCTGAAGTTGGATTTGGAAACGTCTCAATTGAAATAGATTCGTTTTCTTTTAATTCTACCGTGAATTTATCGAGTTTAAAAACCTTTAGGTATATATCGTCTCCGGTCCAATATATATTTCCGTCTGAATCATTTTGAATCCTACTTTCACTATCCATAGTTGCTGATTGAATTGCAATACCTGTAGTGGTCCCATTATAAAACTTAATGCTGTAATCATTATTTCCAATTAGACCTTTCATGCCAAGGATAATGTCATTATTCGTTTCATTATATAAACCTCCGTTTAGCTCAACGTAATATGTTGTATTAATCTGGTCATCTAAGACAGTTATTCCATTTGTAGTTAGGTTTACATAGCAAACTCTTTGATAATACATCCCATTATAGTGAAATGCAGCGCAAACATACAACCTGTTTTGAGATTCATCAACATGTAAACTAGAACCAGAATAAAAAGCCAAAGATTGGCCCGAAATATTTACGATATATGGCACCCAATTTGTGCCGTTGTACAATGTTATTGCGGGGTTGTCATTCACCATAACTGAAAAATAAATGTAATCATTAGTGGTATCGTAAGCCATATCAATGTAACTGCCAAAAAAATGTGAATGTTGAATTGGATCACTTAAAGCCGTAATACCTAGGACTGGATCAAACTCAAGAAATTTATATTGGTTATTCATACTGATCATTATATACACCACAGCATTATTGGGGTTAATCAAAGTAATCATACCATTTGATCCTGAACTAGATGAAGGTACAGAGCCCGAAAAATAAAAAGGGCTTCCGAATGTTGCTCCATCATAAATAACTACGTACACCCCGTCATCTTTGGCATAAACGATATAAAGTGAGTCACCCGTAATCGAAGATTCAAGACGCACATTGGATACATCATCTTCAAGATAGCCACCGCCTGGCCCTATTAAATTCCATGCACTATTCTCCTTTTTAAACAATTTCAATCGATCATTATCTCGGTCAATTGCTCCTACATAGAATTCATCATTTGAAGTAATATGAAGATCATTGTCATATCCTAATAAATTATTCTCAATGTTATCTCCAAATTGAACCTCTTGAGACTGAACATTTAGCGCACAAAACAGACTAACTAGCCCAATTATATATTTCGATTTCATAATTCGTTTTTATATTATTTAATACATCACCGACTTCTTTTCACTCATTTTTGAGGAGAGCCCAGATTTGTATGTTACTTTTATTTTATAATGGTATTCGTTGTTAATCATTAAAGATTTATCTTCAAATGTATTGATGTTTTCCCACTTAGTTTTAAGCAATTTAAATTTGCTTTCCCCTTTCGCTCTGTAGATTTGAATTGAAAAAACATCTCCCTCAACTTGTTCCCATTTCAGCGAAATACTTTTATCTTCTCGATTTACAATTAGGTCTTCTAGAATCGGAGCCGGTCTGTAGCCAATTTCATAAACAACCTTCATTCCTTTTGAAAAATTAATATTGCCAGACTTGTCTTTAGCCATTAAGTAATACTCATATGAGCTACCTAATTCCCCAGTAATATCTATCATGCTATCATATTCTGTTTCAAATATCATTATTGTATCTAATTGATTCGTTGATGTCCTGAATAGTACTTGAGACACTAAATCGACACTCGGAGAATTATGCCACTTAAGTAAAACACCTTCTTCAGAGACTGAGTATTTCGTTAAAACACCGGGCACGGGAGGGATTGTATCTGGTTTAAGCAATAAAATTGGTTCGGTTAATTCACCACAATTATAATTTGCATCAATAGCACCAACTTTATAATAAATTTCAGTCGTTAGAGTATTCAAATTTAAGGTATCACTAAAAACAGGTTGCTTAGATAATCTTGTGGTAATTTCAACAAACTCTTCATCTAGACTGTTTGACCGATAAACTTTATATCCGATCAGATCATTGTCCTTAGGTTCGTCCCAATTTAATTTCACTAACCCTAAACTATCAACTTTACCATTTAAGTTCACCGGAACACCCGGAGGTTCCTGATCAAGTGAAAAATGATAGTAGGGAAATGAATAAGCAGTATCCCCATCAACCGAAACAGCTGCAACTTTAAAAAATTGACGATCACCGGTTCTCAACTCTGACACTAAATTAAACTCAAAATCTGTACCGTTGGATCGTAATTCATCAATAGGTATAAAGACTGAATCCACTTTCTCTCCCTTGTAAAGAATATATTCGGCTACATCTGAGACATCCTCACCTACATAATAACCCAGTATTTTTCTTTCAAATTCAATATTCTCTACAGTGTCAATCACACAATATCCGCTAAGTCTTTTTTGAATATACACCTCAACAGTATTAGATTCAATACCTTGATCTGAAAAATGATTTATGGGTAGAACCTTGTAATAATAAGTTTTCCCCTCGGTAACATTTGTATCCACGAAGTCAACAATGGTTTTTTCTTTTTCAAACTCTGATGTAAAATAATACACTGGTACATCATTTAGCAAATCAAATTTTTTATTATCAATTGATTTATAAATGTAGTAAGCTGAATAATCCATATTCAGCTGTTTTGCCTCCCATTTTAAATAGACTTCCTTCAAATCAATTCTTGATTCACCGATCAACTCGGTCATATTTGCATTCTTACTTAGTAGGCTTGTTTGTAACGAAACGGCATTTGATTTGTGCCCAGTTTTGGATACTTCAATCTGGTATTGAACATTGTCACTCATAGATCGGAGATCCTCAAAGTAAAGGCCGCATAATTCTGAAATTATTCGGTTAGGCCCTGAAGATAAACTTAATAGACTAAAGGCAAATGACTTAAACTGATCATCTTTACTGATTTTAAAATCTTCAATGTATTCTATCATATCTAGAATAAATTGGTCCGTTGAGTTTTCAAACTTTTTCTTTGTCTCATTAAAAGGACTTATATCAATAAATTCAGTAGTTTGATTACTTAAATCTGTTTTAGAGATAGAGAAACCATTATTTAAGCCTTCAATAAATACATCAACATCATAAGGCAACCAACGTAATTGAATCGTGTCTTTTTTAACAAATGTGGTCAAATGAATATCCGTTTGTGCGTTCGCGCAAATTTGAAAAAATACTACAAGAATTAAAACTAACCTACTCATTAATTTTGCACAATATTACAATCTGTTCCTGCGTCAAATTCAGCGTTCACATTGACGTTTATCACGTTTAAGATTTGAGCTTGCAATGCAACTCCTCCATAAATATAAGAGGGTTTAGGAAATTTACCTGATAAAAGCATTGCCATAGAGCAATTAATCAAAACATAATCTTGCTTGACTTCTCCATCCACAACTTTCTTTACTCCCGCCGCCATGCCTCCATAAGCATATAACTGTCCTTGTAAAAACCAATATTTTGCACCGAATGGACCCGTTTCTCCCTCGCAATGGTAAGAAGGTGCATATTTATAAAGAGTTAAATCGAACCCACAACCCATACCTGCTGATGCATACGCCATCCATTTACCAGTAAAATTAATTTCACCGTCAAATCCAATATTTATACTCATTCCTGTACCGATTCCACTTCCAGAAGCAATTGACGCATTATCGCGTGTCGTTGTTATCCCTCCTAAAA
>JAUHXX010000329.1 GCA_030426825.1 Bacteroidia bacterium
CAAAAAGAGTCATTCTATTTCGATTTACTATCATTTAATAATAAATTATATTCTTCAGCTTTTGTGCTGCATAATGATTGGGCATGGGTAAAAATGTTGAGAGAATGTGATGGCTTAGATCAGGCTGAAACGTTTGCCATAATCTCACGAGTAGGACATTACGCAGACCAATATGATGATTTGCTGAAAGCACATTATGAAAGTACGGCAGCCAAAGATTCGGCAGATGCAACTGGTTCACGATAAATGCAAGATTTTAAATACGAAACCTACGTTGAATTATTTGATTCGCTTGAGCCTGAAGAGCAAATAATTGTTCAAACATTGAAAGAAATTATTGAGACAAACATTTCTGACATTAAATGTAAATTAAGTTGGAACATACCAGCATTTTATAGAAACAAAAGTATTTGCTACATATGGCCGGGGAGTGTAGCCTGGGGAAAACAGACTTTTTCTGGAGTGCAATTAGGGTTTAATCACGCAAATAAGATGAATCCTAACAATTATCTTGAGCGTGGAAATCGCAAACAGGTCTATTGGAAAATATTTCACTCGATAGAAGAGATTGAAAATGACTATGGAATAATCACCGAACTGTTGCAAGAAGCCAACGAGATTGATTTGGTAAAAAAATAAAGGGAGTCCTTCCTGCTTACAAAAGAACTCCCCCTCCCTTTAGCGGAATCACCGCCCATGAAAAAATTACTATATCCCAAATTTAACTGCTCAGAATCGAGCAATTGACTAAAACTATTTGTTAGGCAAAAATTAGACGTTCACTTGACAAACGGTGAACATAAAAGTTGATAAACGGTTTATTTGTAGGATGCATGATATATTCTGAATCAAACTCTTAATTTTGTCATCTAAATGAATCAGTTTACAAAAGGTTATTTACGGTTTTCTTGGTTGACTTTGGTGTTTATTTACCTAGTTATTATTGCTGGTTCAGTTGTTAGAACATCTGGGTCGGGCATGGGCTGCCCAGATTGGCCTAAATGTTTTGACCAATACATTCCACCCACTTCTGAATCACAACTGCCAATTGATTATAAGGATAAGTATGCCGAATATCGAGCCAAAAAGATCGAGAAGTTTTCGAAATTTTTAACCGCGATTGGATTTGAAGAAACTGCACAAGAGTTAAGAAATGATGATTCTTTGCTAATTGAGCAAGATTTCAATGCGCGTAAAACTTGGGTAGAATATGGCAATAGGTTAGTAGGATTTATCGCCGGAAATATGGTTTTAATTCTATTCATTTGGACGGTAATCCGGTACAGAAAAAAAAGAGCTCTACTTATCCTGACCTTTATAAACCTCATATTAATGGGTATTGAGGGGTGGTTTGGATCTATCGTGGTGGCAACGAATTTGGTTCCATGGACAATTACCTTGCACATGTTCTTAGCTCTTGTAATCGTTGGTATTCACATCAAAATTATTCGTATAATCCGTGATAGGAGCTATCAATTGCAACCCCAACCCCTATTTAAGTACCTTTTTTATTTCTCTGTCATCTTGACATTTATTCAGATAATTTTAGGTGCACAAGTCAGGCAAGAAATAGATTTTATGGTTTTTGAAATGGTAGATCGCAGTTCATGGATATCCAACATGGAAGGAGATTTTTATTTTCACCGATCATTTTCATGGCTTTTACTTGGTGTCAACCTCATCTTACTTTATTTGAATAAGAAAAAGAACTATGGTATTCCTACGATTAAAATAATTGTTGGATTACTGTTAGTTGAGTTCATTACTGGTGTGTTATTTTCATATGCCAATATGCCAGCATTCACTCAACCAGTGCACCTCTTGGCTGCCTCAATACTCCTTGGTGTACAATACTTTACTTTTGAGTATTTCCATTTCAAGCGTGAAAGCATGATTCGTTAATTAGCATGGATTTAAAAAAAACCAAACTTTTGGCAAATTGAGTCGTCTTATTAAAAAATTGGCCTTAAATTTGCTGCTGCTTTAAGCAAACGAAAATAACTAGATGCTACTTAAAAAAATTATTCTTCGAAACTCTGACCCTTTTGAAATGGCCATAGAAAAATGGTGTAAACAAAACAACGTGAATGTTGAAGTATTTGATGGCAAAGAGAGTTTATTCGAATTAGTTTCTGCCTTAGTGATTATGCATTCAGATCACAACATCTCTAAAGAAAATAAAGACTTAAGAGATGCTATGGAGAAAAATCACAAACCAACTCAAGAAATTGACATTAATGGTACCATGAATGCTTCAATTTCATCACTGAGATTTTGGATTGAAAACAATCGACCTGAGAATATTTTAATGGTTGGTGATGAAAAACTTTTGGACAATACACGTTTCGAAGATTACTTCAATCAATTGAAGCAGCACCTCAATTAAAATCTTTTGGTTTACATAGCTAGATTGTTTATTTTTAGCAGATTAT
The DNA here is from genome assembly GCA_030426825.1 of Bacteroidia bacterium. Taxonomy (GTDB): domain Bacteria; phylum Bacteroidota; class Bacteroidia; order Flavobacteriales_D; family Crocinitomicaceae; genus Paracrocinitomix. Next base: position 2,433 of record JAUHXX010000329.1, read on the forward strand.
GTTACCAAACTCAAAACTACTACTTACTAAAAAAGGGTGTGCCCTTATAATCTTATTCTTTCTAGTGCCTTTGATTGGAATTTCACAATCAAAACAACTGTGGGGATTATCTGAAACCGGAGGCATGTTTCAACAAGGAAATATTTTTTCAGTTGATTCTGCCGGTAACAATATTCAAAACCACTTTTCTTTTAGAGATGGAACGTTAGGAGCAATGGCATCAGGAGATTTATTTCTTTCTTCAGACGGAAATATTTATGGCTGCCTAGGCAATAATGGAGTAGCGAATGAAAGCATGATATTTGGCTATGACCCAGTGAAACAATTGTATACGAAACATGCCGAATTTTCTGGTCTTAACGGCTTAAATCCTGCCGGTTCTTTAGCAGACGGTGGTAATGGAAAAGTTTATGGATTAACGAGTTCTGGCGGCGCTAATAGTCAAGGAGTGCTATTTGAAATCGACCCGGTTACAGGCACTTATATTAAAAAGTTGGACCTGAATGGAGCTACAACAGGTATGAGTAGCTTGAGAGGGATGACCTTGTCAAGTAATGGAAAGATCTATGGACTTCAAGCCGCTGGTGGGGCTAATTCGGGTGGAACCTTATTCGAATACGATCCCATCTTAAACAGTTATATGGTCATGGTTGACTTCAATGGTCCAATTACTGGATCCGCTCCTAAAGCAAAATTAATTGAGGCAACAAACGGTTTATTATATGGTACCACCTCTTCTGGAGGAACAAATGGAGGCGGGACATTATTTGAATATAATCCGACCACTCAGGTTTTAACAACTTTATATCATTTTAATTCCTCAACAGGAAGTTATCCTATGACGCTCTATCAAGCTCCGAATGACACCTTATATGGCGCCTGTAAAAATGGTGGAGCATTTGGTTTTGGTTCATTGTTTTCGTTTGATATCATGACCAATACCTATTCAGGAATGTATGATTTTCAAGGTGGAATAAATGGAGAGAATCCGATTGGAGCAATCGTACAAAATTCAAATGGAATTCTATATGGTGCAGCAGATGATGGAGGATTTCAAAACAAACTTATCTTCTCTTTCGATATTCAAACCTCAAGTTATGCTATCGTTCAAAATTTCGATCAGATTTCTACTGGATATGGAGTGATTTCATCCTTAATAATTTACAATGATATTATTTATGGTATGACTGCCGAAGGAGGAGCTTCACTGCTAGGCTGCATGTTTACCTATAACACGCAAAATAATTTCTTTAGCCAACTCAACAGTTTCTATATTTCTGAAAACGGGGACCATCCTACAGGCTCATTAATTCAAGCAAGTAATGGGTTAGTATACGGATGTACACAGGCGGGTGGAGATAATGACCTTGGAACACTATGGGAGTATGATGTTTTAACCGGTGTTGCCCAGAAAAAATTCAATTTCAATGGTGCCGGGTCAGGAAGTCAGCCAAGTGAAAATTTAATGGAAAACTCTACTGGAAGAATCTACGGCCTGACGAGTTCA
>JAUHXX010000021.1 GCA_030426825.1 Bacteroidia bacterium
GATAAATCATCCCACTATTGGATTCCAAACTAATTCGGTGGAGCAAATTGATCGTTCTTTTGAACGGCGCCTGGAACAGTTTTAATTTGAACGAATCCTTCGTGAAATTCTGGATAACCTACTCCTTTTTTAAATACAAGGTGCTGTAATATTTTGTTTTTAGCCTCAATCATAGGGCCCATTGCCGTGATGGTACTTTTTTCTTTCACAAACACACATGATGTCACCTTCCCATCAACGTTAACTCGAATATCAAAGACTAATTTCCCTTCCTTAGAATAAGGCACCGTGAAGTCAATCGTATTTAGAGTTTCTCTTTTGTCTAAAAAGATTTGCCCAAAAACTTGGCTGAACGCTTGATGGGAAATGAAGATAAATAAAATGAGAAATGCAATTTTCATAAAATGTTGTTGTTGCTGTTTGAAAGATAGTCAATTTTAATTTCCGAAAATCGAAAATCGAAAATCGAAAATCGAAAATCGAAAATCGGAAATCGAAAATCGAAAGACGAAGAACGAAATACGAAAAACGAAATACGAAAAACCAACCACCAAAAACCCTAAGATATCCGACTCCAATTCGGCCTTGACTTTAAAATTACACGCAATCTGTGTGCCAGCGCCTGATGTACTTTTTCATTCATTTCAGCATCACGTTCCAGTAATTCCTGAGCCTTAGATCTTGCCAGTGATACTAACTGAGCGTCTCGCGCCAAATCGGCCAGTTTCAAATCAAGTATTCCGCTTTGCTGAGTGCCCATAATGTCCCCTGGGCCGCGCAACTTTAAATCTACTTCTGATATTTTAAATCCATCATTGGTATCCACCATGGTTGCTAATCGTTTTTTTGCATCCTCACTCAGCTTATAGCCTGTCATTAAAATACAATAAGATTGATCGGCGCCTCTTCCTACACGGCCTCTTAATTGATGCAGTTGTGACAATCCAAATTTTTCTGAACTCTCAATGATCATTACTGAAGCATTAGGTACGTTAACTCCAACTTCAATAACTGTCGTGGCAACCATGATGTGCGTTTTGCCTTCTACAAATTGTTGCATCTCATAATCCTTGTCTGCTGGTTTCATTTTGCCATGAACAATGCTCACCTTGTATTTTGGTAAGGGAAACCTTCTAGAAATAGATTCAAATCCATCCATTAAATTCTGATAATCTAAGGTCTCAGATTCTTGAATTAATGGATAAACGATATAAATCTGCCTGCCTTTTTTTATTTCATCCTCAACGAATTGAAAAACATTCAGCCTTGCAGACTCTAGCCTATGAGTTGTTTGAACTGATTTTCGTCCAGGTGGTAATTCATCTATAACAGAAATATCAAGATCTCCATAAAAAGTTAAAGCCAAGGTTCTAGGAATCGGCGTTGCGGTCATCACTAGAATATGAGGAGGAAGTGAATTTTTTTTCCAAAGTCGTGATCGTTGCGCTACACCAAATCGGTGCTGTTCGTCAATAATCGCAAGTCCCAAATCTTTATATTGAACAATGTCTTCAAGTAAAGCATGAGTTCCGCAAAGGATGTTGATTTCTCCTGATAACAATTGTTCATGAAGTTCTTTTCTCGCAGCTTTTTTGGTAGACCCAGTGAGCAAAGCCACTTTCAAGTCCATTTTTTTCAAAAACTTAGAAATGGTGGTGTAGTGTTGACTAGCCAAAATCTCTGTTGGTGCCATAATACAAGCCTGGTATCCATTGTCTATCGCAATTAACATACACATTAAAGCGGCTAAAGTTTTACCCGAACCCACATCTCCTTGCAATAATCTGTTCATGTGAATACCTGATCCAATATCAGCTCGAACTTCTTTGATGACTCTTTTCTGAGCGTTGGTCAATTCAAAAGGCAAATGTTCAGAATAAAAGGTGTTAAAATGCTCACCTACCTTATCCAACTTGATTCCTTTGATTTTTTTCTTCGTGATTTCTTTTCTAAACAACAGCTCGAGTTGAAGCAAAAAAAGTTCTTCAAATTTGAGTCTTAACTGTGCTTTTTTAGCATGGTCATACGATTTTGGATCATGAATCTGAACCATGGCTTCTTCACGACTGATGAGGTTCAATTCTGCAATTAACCAATCAGGAAGAAAATCAGGAATTTGGTTTTTGATTTGAGGCAATAATTGTTTGATGATGCGCTCAATTCCTTTCGAACTAAATCCTAACTGAGTGAGCTTTTCACCCGAGTGATAGACGGCTTGCATTCCAAGCGAATCTTCATTTTCGTGCTTTAAAAATTCGATTTCGGGATGTGCGATATTGTATTTAGCACCATATTGTTTAGCCTTACCATAAACTTTAACCCATCCACCAACTTCTAGCTTTGGGGTAATCCATTTTCCTCCTTTAAACCAAATTAAATCAATGTAGCCCGTTTCATCTTCAAACTTTACTTCTAATCGCTTGCCTTTACCAAACTTCACTTCTTTATATCCCCGAATTTGTCCCTTCAACTGCACGGCATTTTCTGAGTGAGGAATGTCTCTTACTTTTTGATAAGCTGATTTATCGATATATCTAAAGGGGAAATAATTCAACAAATCACCAAAAGTAAAAATGCCAGCTTCTTTGCGTAATATCTCCCCTCTTTTGGGTCCAACCCCCTTTAGGTATTCAATTGGTGTGGATAAGATATTATTCATGCAAGCAAAAAAAATTCTATATTTCGGTAATCAAATTTAAGCATGCTAAAGAAATTTTCTCAATTCGTTCTGTTTTTAATTCTGGTCATTACAGTTGTGAGCTTCAAATGGTCGACAAATGAAGGAGAAACTACGAGTTATTCAGAGTCATCTTGGTGGCAAATTAAAGAGGTTGAAGATTTCACGGTTTCTGATGTGTTGGATGTCTTACAAGAGCCTCGACCGATCCATTATTTACCATTTGTGCACACGGATTCCGCCAAAATGGGAGAAGAATTGGTAAAGTTCGGCAAACTGTCTGACGGGTCTAATAGTAGAATTTCTAAATATTTTGTTTGTACTGATTGTCACAATCTACAGTTAGAAACGGATGATCCCGCTGATGAGTCACCAGAAAGAGTCTTGAAATTTAGTAAAGAGAATAACATTCCATTTTTACCTGCATCCACTTTCTACGGGATGTTCAATAAAGAACATTGGTATAATGGTGACTATGCAAAGAAATATGGTGAGTTAGTCGCTCCAACAAGAGATACGTTGTTCAATGCAATTCAACTGTGCGCAACTCAATGTTCTCAAGGACGTGAAATGGATGATTGGGAAATTCGTTGTGTCATGCACTATTACAAATCGATTGAACTAAAAGTGAGTGATTTGGTCTTCACAACGGCTGAATATCAAAAATTCAGATCAGGTGTTATTTCAGGAATGAAAAAACAATCACTTGATTTATTGCGAAGTAAGTACAACCAAATTAATGATGCCCATTTTGGCACATCAGAAATTCCGAAAATTGATGGCTATGAACCAAGTTTTGAAAATGGCGAGTACATTTATAACGGTGGCTGCATGCATTGTCATGCTGTAGGAAGAAATATCACCAATTTTGATTTGGATGACAGTCAGTTGACACATAAATTCTTGCTTTCGAAAAAAACAAAGTACAATTCGTATTCCATTTCACACATCACCAGATACGGTACTTACGCCATAAGCGGCAGAAAACAATATATGCCTCAATACTCTTTCGAAGATATGAGTGACGAGCAGATGATAGATTTAATGCATTATATAGAAACAAGAGCTCATGAATAAGTCATTGCACAAAATAAAAATGCTGGCAAACGTACGTTTATATTGTTTAATTGTCACTTTAGGTTTTTCCCTGGGTTCATATGAACAAGAAAAAATTTATGAGTCGTTCGCCGGAACCAGAGTAATCAACAATCACTCAAATGAAATGCTTCCTAAACAATCTTTAGAGTTCATTGTTGCTCACAAATTTGGTGATATTGCTGGTGCTGCTGGTGGAATCAGTAACTTTTTTGGGTTCGATAATTTGGCAGATGTTCGAATCGCTTTTGAATATGGTATTCTTGATAAGCTAGATATAGGAATTGGGCGTTCAAAAGGCATTGGTAACCGAACGGCCGTGTTGGATGGTTACGCCAAATATGCCATTTTACAACAAAAAACTTCAGGTATGCCGATTTCATTGACATATGTGAGTTCATTGGCATTCTCTTATAAAAAAGCAACTACGGATCCATCTTTGGTGACTTCTTATCCAAAGTTCTTAAATAGAATGATTTTCACTAACCAAATTTTGGTAACCAAAAAATTTGGAGAACGAATTACATTGCAGGTGAATGGCGGATACAATCATAGGAATTTTGTGGAATTCGGAGATGTGAACGGACTGTTTTTTGCAGGCGCTTCTGGTCGCGTGAGATTCACAAAAACATTAGGACTCTTGGTTGAATATAATCATGTTTTTGGAAGACCAAATGGTAGTTCTGGAATGGATCCGTTAAGTTTTGGATTTGAAATTTTAACCGGTGGACACACTTTTGCGTTACACTATTCGAACGGTAGAGGTTTAAATGAAAACTTATTCATTCCTGGCACAACTTCAAATTGGTTGGATGGTCAATTTAGATTTGGATTCTCAATTAATCGAAGATTCAAACTGTAATTTTCTCTATTGTACATGTATTTCTGAGAATTACACATTTTAAAAGCCTTTTGACTCTCATAACTTTGTTTTAATAATTCGATAGCTGTAAGGTTAGATACGGTCATCCAACTAAAAAACACATGAAAAATCTTCATACTGCTCTACTAGTTTTAATATCCTCGGTCATTGTTTTGGGCTGCCTTTCATTTTTTAATGCTACTGGTACAATATCCACGTATCATGAGGTAGATGATGTTGACCAATTGCTATTTTCAGCAAACCCTCCTGTTGCAAGAACTGGAGCGCCGGGCGAAGGGAATTGTACAGCATGTCATGCAGGCTCAACGCAATCAGCTGTTGGGGTAGTTGATTATACGTTTTCAGAGCCATCCAATATTTATTATCCAGACTCTACTTACAGTATTACGCTTTCAGTGCCATCTGGAGTGAAAAATGGTTTTGAAATGACGATTTTGGATGGTTCAGATAATGCAGCCGGAACGTTTACGGCAGGTACCGGCTCCTCTACAGCTTCATCTGGAGGGAGAAATTACATCAGACATTCCGTTTCTACCGGTATCACTTCTTGGAGCTTTGATTGGACAGCTCCAGATTCTGATTTAGGAAACCTGACGGTTTATTACTCATTTATTAAAGCAAATAATAATGGTCAAAATTCAGGAGATGAAATTTATCTCGGACAAGAGTCAATTTTTGTTGCAGGTGATGCAGGGTTTACAGAACATCAACAATTGCAAGAGGCCTTTCAAGTTTATGCTGATGCGAATTTAAAATTGATCAATATCAATTATCAAACAATTCAAAGCTCAAGAGTACAGCTGAATTTAATTGACATATCTGGTAAATTGATTTATCGTGAAGATTTTGGACAAAAAGGCCCGGGCAAATATTCTGAGAAGTTTGATTATGGCCCAATTCCAAAAACTGGAGTTTATTTTGTGTCTTTGCTAATTAATAATTATGCTGTTAATCAAAAGATATTCTTGAATTAACAGCTGTTGAAAAAAAATGAATAAAGAGGTCGATATATCAGAGACCTCTTTTTTTTGTGCAGTATATTTGCGCTATCAAAATTGATAGATTCAAATGAAGAATATTGCCACTTACGATTTCACTAATAAACGAGCTTTAATCCGAGTTGATTTTAATGTTCCTTTAGATAAAGAAAGTCTTGTTGTAACAGATGACACAAGAATTAAAGCCGCCGTTCCTACTATTAAAAAAGTACTGGCTGGTGGAGGATCAGTGGTCTTAATGTCTCATTTAGGTCGACCAAAAAACATTCCCGAGAATAAGTTTTCATTGAAAAACATCTTAGATAAAGTTGCAGAGAATTTAGGATGTGAAGTTCAATTTGCAAGTGATTGCCTAGGGCCTGCTGCATTTGAAAAATCTTCACAATTAAAAGCAGGAGAAGTCTTGCTGCTAGAGAATCTTAGATTCCATGAGGGAGAGAAAAAAGGCAGGGTTGAAATGGCAGAGAAATTGGCTAAACACGGAGATGTCTATATTAATGATGCATTCGGAACTGCCCATAGAGCGCATGCATCAACTGCAGTAATTGCTGATTTTTTTCCCGAAGATAAAATGTTTGGTTATCTGATTGAAAAGGAAATTAAAAGTGTGGATCAGGTTTTGAATTCAACTGAAAAACCGTTAACTGCAATTGTTGGTGGGGCAAAGGTGTCTTCAAAAATAACCATCATCACGAAGTTGTTGGATAAGGTGGATAACCTGATTATCGGTGGTGGAATGGCTTATACCTTCGTGAAAGCACAAGGTGGAAAAATTGGGAATTCATTAGTAGAAGATGATTTTTTAGACACAGCAAAGTCGATTATTAAAGAAGCAGAAGAAAAGGGGGTGAACTTGTTAATTCCATCAGATACGATCGTTGCAAATGAGTTTTCAAATGAGGCTCAAACCAAAAATGTGGCAATTGATCAAATAGAAGATGGTTGGATGGGCTTAGATATCGCTGGAGAATCTGAAGCTACTTTCAAAGAGGCCATTTTAAACTCTAAATTGATATTGTGGAACGGCCCAATGGGCGTGTTTGAATTAGAGAAATTTCAGAACGGAACAAAGGAAATTGCGCTGGCGGTTGCTGAAGCCACACAACAAGGTGCTTTCTCTTTAGTTGGAGGTGGAGATAGTGTTGCCGCAGTTAATAAATTTAATTTAGCGGATAAAGTCAGTCACGTTTCAACAGGCGGTGGCGCAATGTTAGAGTATTTAGAAGGTAAAACATTGCCTGGTATCGCTGCAATTTTAAGTTAATGACAATTGCTGAAATCCATAAATTATTTCTAGAATCAGAAGGTATATCTACTGATACCAGAAATTTAATTCCCAACACCATCTTTTTTGCATTAAAGGGTGATAATTTTAATGGGAATGAATTTGCGGAGAAAGCAATTGAAGGAGGCTGTACTTATTCGATTATTGATGAATCAGCATACAATACACATCCTCAAACAATTCTAGTAGATTCTGTATTGCAGACTTTACAAGATTTAGCCAATTACCACAGAAAACAATTTGATATTCCGGTACTAGGAATCACGGGCAGTAATGGTAAAACAACCACAAAAGAGTTGATTGGTGCTGTTTTGAGTAAAAAGTTCAATCTGCTAATTACAGAAGGGAATTTGAATAATCATTTAGGCGTCCCGTTCACCTTATTACGAATGAACAATCAACATGAGTTTGCTGTAATAGAAATGGGTGCAAATAAGCCCGGTGACATTAAAGAATTGGTAGAAATTGCTGAGCCCACACATGGCTTAATTACCAATATTGGTGCGGCACATATTGAAGGTTTTGGCTCTTTAGATGGAGTTATCAAAACTAAAACCGAGATGTACGATTTTATTGATCGAAATGGAGGCGTGGTTTTTTATAATGCTGAAGACGAAATTCTTGCCCAGCATTTGCCAGATGTCAATGAAATTGTTTCTTACGGCGAGCGAGCTGGTTCAATTCAAGGTGAACTCTTGAAGCTTGACCCTTTTGTGAATTTCAAATGGAAATCAGCAGCGACTGAATCTCCAGCCATAACTACCAATTTAGTGGGTAAATACAATTTCATTAATTTTTTATGCGCGGTGTGTATTGGAAATTATTTTGAAGTTCCAGCTACTGATATCAGTGCAGCTATTGCTGAATATGTACCTTCTAATAATCGCTCTCAAGTTCAAAAAACAGAACGCAACAAGCTTGTAGTAGATTGTTACAATGCTAATCCGACCTCAATGATGGCAGCTCTGAAGAGCTTTGTACAAATGGAGGCAGATTCGAAAGTGGCTATTTTGGGTGATATGCTTGAATTGGGTCAGATTTCGGATGAGGAGCATCAAAAAATTGCAAACTTCCTGCATGCGAATGAGATTAAGGCTTTTCTGGTAGGAGCTGAAATGAGTAAGGTGAATTCTAGCTTACAAAAGTTTGAAAATGCTCAGAGTTTAATTGATCAATCTGTTCTACGAGATGTGACGAACGCAATTGTTTTACTGAAGGGTTCACGAGGGATAAAGCTGGAAACTTTGATTGCTCACCTTTAAAAAGGGTCAGTTCACAATTATTTAATGTCCTTTTACAAATTTCTTGAATTTCAAATTCAAAATCTTTGCTATTTTAGTTCTACTAAATTGTTAACCAAATATTTATAAAATGAAAAAGAAATTAATGATTGTCGGGATGGCTGCGGTTGTTTTGGCATCTTGTGGAGGAGCAGAAGAATCAACTGAAACAACTGACGCGCCAGACACAAATGAATCTGTAGACACAGCAACCACGGAAGATATAGGTGAAATAGGAGCAATTGATCCATTTCCAGATTTTCCTAAAGGAAATCTTGCATCTGCCGAGGGAGATTATGTATTAACACCTTCAGTTGGATGGCAAGAAGATGCTACAAGAGATGGAGCAGAAGATCAAACGTTTATTTTCTATAATGCTAAAATGAGTAAAGCCGGTGCTGAATACAGTACAGTAGATTTTACTTTTGATGGTGAAAAAGAGATTCCAAATTACATGATAGTGCCTATTAAGTCTGGTCAAACGGCTAAAAAAGGAGATATCGTATTGACCTGGTGGCAATCAGGATCTGGGATGCAAAGAGCAATTGTAACGGACGACTCGAATCCAGCAGAACCTGAAGTGAATTATATCGATATAGATTGGGATAACCCAGCAAAAACTGATGAAGGTGTTGGATTTGGACAAAGAAAAGAAGTGATTAAGCCAAATTCATTCCAAGTGTTAACTTCAGAATGGGCTCCTGGAACAACAGTAGCTGTTAAAAACGGAGCAGATTATAAAGCTGCAACGGTGATTTCTGTGAATGGTAGCGAAGTATTGACCTTAGGATTTGCAGGAAAAATGGCTTCATATCCGAAAGCAGATTGTATCGCTTTACCAGTAGTGCCAAATGTAAAAGTTGGAGATATGGTTCAAGCACCGTGGGTTGGAACATTTAAAAATGTAAAAGTTCAAAAGGTAGACAAGGTGATGGGAAGAGTTTGGACAGACGATCCGTTCTCTGATGATCCAATGGTAATTCCATTTGGTGATATCGCAACGAACTTACCGATTAAATAATTTAATTCCGTTGCAAGCGGGATGATTTAACGTGAACCGCCTCGGCTAAGCTGAGGCGGTTTTTTAATATTTGAACTATGAGATTTGGATACACTATTATTTACGTGCAAGACGTAAGAAAAACGATTGACTTTTATGTCAAAGCTTTTGGGATGGCTGAGAAATTTGTAACACCCGAAGGAGATTATGGAGAGTTGACGACAGGTGAAACTACCCTGGCTTTTGCTTCGTTCGATTTGGCCGAATCAAATTTTTCAAGCGGATTTGTTCCAGTTTCCAAGGTTGAAGGAAATCTTGGCGTAGAAATCGTCTTAGTCTCTGAAAACATTGAATCTGATTTTAAAACGGCACTTAATAATGGGGCAGAATTGTTAGAGCCAATCAAGCAAAAACCCTGGGGCCAAAAAGTGGGCTATCTCAAAGATATCAATGGTTTGCTGATTGAAGTTTGTACGCCAGTTCAGCAGTAAAAAAATCGCTTTTTAATAGCTTAGAACTTTAAAAGGCTGAATTTTGATTTATTCTGCATTAATATATTTGAAATTAATTGCAAACAATTGTACCAATCTTATCTCCCAAACGTCCTTTGGCGTAAATTACACTTAATTTTTTTTGATTGTTCTTCGTGGCTTGAGGTTGTAACTCCATTTCTCCCTCATGATAATGATCAAAAAGAATGCTCCTATTCTGGTTTCCGCTTTCGTCTATGAATACTTGTATACTTACAATTTTTCGGTCTGCGGCCCTTTTCTCTTTTTTGCTTAGAGTAGTGGTGTTAATAATTGTTGAAGCCGGTGCATTGTAGATGATAGAAACTCCTTTGTTTTGCCCTATGTAACAATATGAAGAGTTAGATCCTTTTTCATTTTTATTGAGCTGTGATTTAATTACAACTTTTTCCCAATTTAAATATCCTTCCTGATTAAAATTAAGTACTAAAATATTTTTCCGATAAAATTGTAATTCAGTAATATTTATGAGCTGACCGTTGGGCTGCATTGATTGATATCCCGTATTACCAATTTTCTCATAATGCTGCTCTGCCATTAATGTGTAGGTGCCGTTATTGTTTGTGATAATTTCACTTAATTCAAATTTGAATAAATTTGAAGGCGCAGTCTTGTTCTCCTCCAGTTCTTCTTGAGTTGTCCATTGAGTTTCGATAAGGGTGTTGTCAATGATATGATAACTTCTATCTATTTCTTTATACGAATTCGAATACTTGATAAAAACTGTTCCAGATAATTCACCCGAATCATATGCCGTCAGGGCTATGATATTGAATGATCCATCACTATTAACACTGAACTTTAATCCGTCAATTTTTTTGCCTTCATTATCTATATCGATAATCTCCGTATCCCCGTTTTTTACGTTTGTAATTATCATGTGAATACTGTCAGATACAGATTGTAAGGACTCGGGAGTCGGAGGTAAGCCGTCATTAAAATTATAGTTGTAACCAAGCGAATAGAGTAACCCATTGTTTCCAAGTTCAACTTGAGTGTATTGGTAATAATTCCAAGGCAAATTTATTTTAATATCTTCAGTTTTGTTTAAGTTCGAGTCCAAAAATGAATAAGTAAATTGGTTGTTTTTACTTTTATCACTATCAGTTCGAAGATTTTCACTACCGGCGACAATACATGCGGATTTTTTATCGTCAGAAATAACGAATTTAATTGCCGCTTCAGCAATTAAAGAAAAGACCATTTCATTTATATTTCCTACTAATCCTTCTATTTTGATTTCTGGCAGTTTTATAAATTCGTCAAAAACCAGTTCTATCGGATTAATTGGACACAAGTAATATTGAACTCTAGAAGAAACAAGATTTATAGAGTAAGCTAATAGAACTGGTTTATCGTTGAAGATAAATTGATCTTTTATACTTAGATCGATATCACCCACTTTTAGCTTTAATTCATTCGATTTCTGTAATGTTAAACTATTTATATAATACTTTTCGGCATAATCAACTTTCTCTCGTTTCTGCACAGTGTGTCTAACTACATAAATAAATTTATTGTCATGACCAATTATTGATAGTGGTTTTTCTTGACCTGGAGTTGGAATATACTTTTCCCATTTAACGTTCTCATTAATCTTTAATTGACCAAAAACGGTAGTAGTAAGTAGAAAAATATATACGAACATGAATTTCATAGTGGCAAATCTAAAAAAAAATGCTATCTCCACACTAGCTAAGCTGCGGTAACAAAACAAAAAAAAACCGCCTCAGCTATGCCAAGACGGTCTCAATATCAATTATCTAGAATCTAATCTTTCAAAATTCCTCTTGAAATAACGATTTTCTGAATTTCAGAAGTTCCTTCATAGATCTGCGTAATTTTCGCATCTCTCATTAAACGCTCAACGTGATACTCTCTTACGTAGCCATATCCACCGTGAATTTGAACAGCCTCTGTGGTAACGAACTGCGCAATTTCTGAAGAGAATAATTTTGCCATAGACGCCGCTTCAGTGAAGTCAATTCCTCTGTCTTTTTTATCTGCTGCATTCAAACAAAGCATTCTAGCCGCCTCAACTTTCGTTGCCATATCGGCTAATTTAAATGCGATACCTTGGTGCTTATAAATTTCTTTTCCAAAAGTTTTTCTTTCTTTAGAATAAGCGATTGCCAATTCCAAAGCGCCAGATGCAATACCTAGAGCCTGAGATGCAATCCCGATTCGTCCACCACCAAGTGTTTGCATTGCAAATTTAAATCCGAATCCTTCTTCACCAATTCTGTTTTCTTTAGGAACTTTTACATCATTGAAGATCAAGGTATGTGTATCTGATCCTCTGATTCCCATTTTGTCTTCTTTCTCTCCAACGATAAATCCATCCATTCCTCGTTCAACAATCAAACAATTAATTCCGTGATGTCCTTTTTCACGATCTGTTTGGCACATTACTAAGTAAATCTCAGCTGAACTTCCGTTCGTAATCCAGTTTTTTGTTCCATTCAATAAGTAATGATCTCCTTGGTCGATTGCTGTTGTTTGTTGAGATGTTGCGTCTGAACCAGCTTCTGGCTCTGATAAACAAAAGGCACCGATTTTCTGTCCTTCTGCAATCGCTCTCAAGTATTTCTCTTTTTGCTCTTCGGTTCCAAATCGCTCTAGACCCCAGCATACTAATGAGTTGTTTACTGACATACATACAGAAGTCGAAGCGTCAACCTTAGAAATTTCTTCCATGGCCAAAACGTAAGAAACGGTATCCATTCCTCCGCCTCCGTATTTAGGATCTACCATCATCCCGAAAAATCCTAATTCTCCGAGTTGTTTGATCTCTTCTCCTGGAAATTTCGCGTGAATATCTCTATCGATAACCCCAGGTTTTAACACGTTTTGAGCAAAGTCTCTCGCTGCATCCCTTACTGCTAATTGTTCTTCTGTAAACTTAAAGTCCATTCTAAAAAAATTTGTTTTTTATCTGTGACACATTCATTATGAGTGCTGCGAATTTAATCATTTATTCACAAAAATTTGTTTCGCGTTTAGAGAAAATCGCACATTATTTTAACCGTTTTGTCCTAATATTGTTTTTCTAAAAGCTTAATATTCTATGAGTCAAGATTTCAAGGTGATCGGAGTCATGTCAGGAACATCTCTTGACGGCCTAGACATTTGTTGTTGTCGGTTTTTTTCTAAGCAATATGGATTCGATTATGAAATCATTGCTGCAGAATCTTACGAGTATACGTCTGAATTTAGACATAAGCTGTTGGCGGCATATCAACGCGAACTTTCAGATTTAACAGAAATTGATATTGAATTTGGTGTATATACAGCCAAAATGATCCGCCATTTCATGCTGAAAAATAATTTGATGAATCAAGTTGACTTGATTGGCTCACACGGTCAAACAATTTTTCATGAGCCAGATAAAGGCATTACCATTCAAATTGGTGACGGTCAAATAATCGCAAACCAAACCGGTATAAAAACGATCAATAATTTTAGAATTAAGGATGTCGAGTTAGGTGGGCAAGGAGCGCCATTGGTTCCAATTGGAGACCGTCTGTTGTTTGGCGAAATGGAATCTTGTTTAAACCTGGGAGGAATTGCAAACATTAGTTTCGAGCATCAGAATGATCGAATCGCATTTGATATCTGCCCAGCAAATTTACCCTTGAACAAATTAGTTGAGGATAGATTCAATATCCCATTTGACAAAAATGGAGAAATTGCGAGTTCCGGAAAAGTGATTTCAGGGTTATTAGAAGAATTAAATGCACTTGATTTTTATCAAAAAAGTCATCCTAAGTCATTATCTCAAGAATGGTTAGATGCCGAATTTTATCCCTTTATAAGTAAGTACAAAGATTCGCCAATTGCGCATGTGTTGAGAACGATTATCGAACATGAAACCACACAGATAGCAGCCGTTCTCGATCAATTTAAGTTGAAAAATGTGTTGATTACTGGAGGTGGCGCTTTAAATCCTTTCTTTATTGAAGTTTTAAGAAAAAAAACTACTGCTGAAATCATGTTACCAGTGCCCGAATTAATCGAATTTAAAGAAGCATTGATTTTCGCTTTTTTGGCCTTTTTAAACGAAAATAACCAAGTGAATACATTGTCCTCAGTAACAGGGGCAAGTCGTAATTCAATAGGAGGTATGTCGTGGATTCCCCTCACTTAGTCGAGAAGTAAATAAATTCCACTTGTACATTTAAAATCTTTGTTATTTTTGCGCACGTTAAAATTCAAGATCCATGCTAGAGTTATTAAACAAATTTGAGAACAAGAAACCAGAGATTGTCTTTGAGTGGACAGATGCTGAAACTGAGGCAGAGGGATGGGTTGTGATTAACTCATTGAGAGGTGGTGCAGCTGGTGGAGGAACTCGAATGAGAGTGGGCTTGGATAAAAGAGAAGTTGAATCTCTAGCAAAAACTATGGAGGTTAAATTCACTGTTGCTGGGCCACAAATTGGCGGGGCAAAATCAGGGATTAACTTTGATCCAAATGATCCAAGAAAAGAAGGTGTGCTAAGACGCTGGTATGCGGCTGTAACCCCTTTATTGAAGCATTATTACGGAACAGGTGGAGATTTGAATGTAGATGAAATTCACGAAGTGATTCCCATCACTGAAGATTGTGGAGTTTGGCATCCTCAAGAAGGGGTTTTTAACGGACATTTTCAACCGAGAGAAGCACAAAAAATTAATAGAATCGGTCAATTACGTCAAGGTGTCTTGAAAGTAATTGAAGATAAAAAATATACGCCATCTGTAGATCGCAAGTATGTGGTTGCTGATATGATTACTGGCTACGGTGTTGCCGAGGCGGTTCTTCACTTCTACAATATTTACGGAGGTGAATTGAAAGGTAAAAAAGCCATTATTCAAGGATGGGGAAATGTTGGTTCTGCTGCAGCTTATTATTTAGCACAAGAAGGTGCTAAAGTTGTTGGGATTATTGATAGAGTTGGTGGTTTAATCAATGAAGATGGATTTTCTTTGGAGGAAATCAGAGAATTGTTCCTGAATAAAGACGGAAACAAATTGAATGCTCCAAATATGTTGTCTTTTGAAGAAGTTAATGACAAGATTTGGGATGTGAAAGCCGAGATTTTTGCACCATGTGCTGCGTCAAGATTGATTACAAAAGATCAAGTAGACCGAATGATTGTTGGTGGAATGGAAGTGATTTCTGCGGGTGCTAATGTGCCTTTCGCGGATAATGAAATTTTCTTTGGTCCAATAGCAGATTATACGGATGAGCATTGTGCAATTATTCCGGATTTTATTTCGAATTGTGGAATGGCAAGAGTGTTTGCTTACCTCATGAGTAATGATTTAGATGTCTTAACCGATCAAGGGATTTTTGAAGACACATCCAATACGATAAAAAACGCAATGGTAGTTGCGCATCAAAAAAACTCAAATAAAACGAACATTGCGAAGACAGCATTTGAAATCGCATTGAATAAACTTGTTTAAACTCAGAAACTATGGGATTAGAATACATAATGGTTATCATATTTGTGATTGGTTATATTGCTATAGCCTTAGAACACAATATTAAAGTTGATAAAGCAGCATCTGCCTTATTAATCGGTATGATTTGTTGGGGGATGTATGCGCTTTGGCCTGAAACGCACTTGGGTGTTCAAGAAAATCAAACGGTTTTAGATATATCCCGAGATACCACGATAGCCAACGCAAACCCAGCTTTCTCGGAGTTTGCCAATCATGAAGTAATTAAAGAAACGGATGAGATTTTGAATCATGGGAATTTTGATGCAGAGTTCACTACAAAAGATCCGCATGAAACTTCACATCATGTACACGAATATGTAGAGCATGGCTTAATGCACCACCTGTTTGAGATAGCCGGAATTCTCTTCTTCTTATTAGGGGCCATGACCATTGTGGAGCTCATTGATGCGCACGAAGGATTCTCCGTCATTACTGATAAAATTAATACTACCAGTAAGGTTAAACTACTCTGGGTGATTTGTATCCTGACCTTTTTCATGTCCGCCGCGCTCGATAACTTAACCACCTCCATTGTAATGATATCGGTAATTCGAAAGCTGATCGATTCAAAAGAGACAAGATGGCTATTCGGTGGATTCATTATTATCTCTGCTAACGCCGGTGGTGCTTGGTCACCAATTGGTGATGTTACTACAACAATGTTATGGAATAATGGTCAACTTCCAGAAACTACAGTAATTATCTACAACTTAATCATTCCTTCTTTGGTAGCTATGCTAGTGCCACTGGGCATTGCTTCATTCTTTGTAAAAGGGAACGTTAAGCGACCAGATAAAGTAGAAAACTTACCAGGACATGTGCATGTTGAAGTAACAAATTTTGAAAAGACTTTTGTATTCTTTTTAGGCCTTGCAGGCTTACTATTTGTTCCTGTATTTAAAACAATGACTCACTTGCCTCCATTTACAGGAATGATGTTGAGTTTAGGTGTTTTATGGGCAGTAACTGAGGTGATGCATGGTAAGAAAACTGGTGAATTAAAAAGAAATCTTTCAGTAATCTCTGTACTTCAAAAAGTAGATACAGCATCAGTACTTTTCTTTTTAGGAATATTAATGGCGGTTGCTGCATTACAAGAAGTGGGTCATTTGAATACAGTAGCAGGTTTCTTGGATGATTCAATGGGCGGTAATATATACACCATCAATGTTTCTATTGGATTATTATCAGCTATAGTAGATAACGTTCCATTGGTTGCGGCTGCTCAAGGGATGTATCCGATAGCCGAGTCAGGTCAATTTGGAACATCTGGTGAATTCTGGCAGTTCTTAGCTTATTGTGCCGGAACAGGTGGGTCGGCCTTAATTATTGGTTCGGCCGCAGGTGTTGCTGTAATGGGCTTAGAAAAGATCTCATTTGGATGGTACATTAAGAAGATTAGCCTTTATGCAATTATAGGTTATTTGGCAGGTGCAGCTTGCTATTTCTTCATGTTCTCCTAAGCAATACAGAATTCACAGTTAATAACTTCTTAATCGGCTCAGATTGGGGCTTGATTTATTACGTAATTTTCGAAAGAATTTGGGATTACTGTGTTCAATTGTAACGATTGAATCGCCCCAGCGTTAATAAATTAAAACAAACCAATTATGAGCTTTTTCCCGTTATTATTACAATCATCAGGGTTAGACAGTTTAAACAACGCGCAACAAGCGCAAGGGATTTCAGACTTAACACAAGACGTTAAGATTTGGGATTTAATTATCGGCATTGATCCCGTAACCGGAGAGCTAAGTATCACCAACTTAATTGTGATGATAGCCCTGTTTACGCTTTCAGTGATATCCGTATATATTTTTGTTGAACGTTACTTGTCTATTTCAAAATCATTGAAAGAAGAGCAAAATTTTATGATCCGAGTGAAAGAATATCTCTTGGATGGTAAAGTAGATGCGGCAAGAGATTTATGTGCTCAAACAGATAATCCAGCTGCTCGAATGGTTGAAAAAGGGATATCAAGAATTGGGAAACCTATGAGAGATATTGTCAGTTCCATTGAAAACGTTGGTAAACTCGAGATCTATCAATTAGAAAAACGGATGAGCTTTTTAGCTACGGCATCAGGTGCGGCGCCCATGTTAGGATTTTTAGGAACTACCTTGGGGATGATTAGAACCTTTCACGCCATGAAGTTTGAAGCTACGATTAAACTACAAACCATTTCTGGTGGTATCATGGAGGCTATGGTGACAACAGTTGCTGGATTGGTAGTAGGAATTATTGCATATATGGCCTATAATTATTTAGTAGCTAAAGTCGATAAGGTTATCCATCATATGGAAGGTGCTTCTATCGAGTTTTTAGATTTATTGAACGAACCAGGCAAATAGTTGTATGGATTTAGGAAGAAGAAATAAAGTAAAGGCTGAAGGCGGAATGTCTTCAATGACTGACTTGGTATTCTTGATGATGATTTTCTTCATCATTATGAGTACAATGAGTAACAATACACTTCCTGTTGACCTCCCTCAAGATAGTAATGGAGATACAAGTACAAAAGATGGGTTGGTTGAGATTGGAATAGCAGAAAACAGTCAGTATTTTTTTGATGCTGATAAAAGTGCTTTTTATTCATACGAAGAGATGGAGCCTATCTTGAAAGCGAAAATGGATAAAGAACCAGTGAAGAATTTGAAGATTACTGGAGATAAAATGGCTAATTACGAAGCCGTATTTAAAGTCATAGCCCTAGCCAAAATGAATGATTGGAAACCTGTATTGACCTTCCAAATGTAATTGGAACAAAAAGTCAAAAAAGGCGTACAAATAATCATTCGGTAAGGTTTTTGCAACCCTTAGTTTAAACTTCGTTATAGAAGTTGTTGCAAATTAAAATGAAGCGATATGAAAACGATTAAAGAGAGCATTCAAGCGTTAAGAGAAGAGGATCACAGAAGAGCATTATATGCAGCTTTGGTTTTTATTATGTTACTTATCCTTTTCTTTCTACTAGTTAGTTTAGAGGTGCCAGATCCACCCAAAGAAGAGAAAATTGTTGAAATATCTATGCCAGATATTGAGTTTGAAATGGGTTCACAGCCTGAAGGAGGAAGTCAAAGTTCTGACATGAATCCCGATCCAACAGATCCTGTTCCTGAAAATGTGGTTGAGCCTTCGCAAGAGGTAAATACACAAACAGAATCAAATGTCGTGGTTACTTCAAGTAATGGATCAAACAATAGCAGTTCAACGCAAGAAACTACTCCTCCTGTTGATAATACATTTACTTTCGGTGGCGGTAATGGAAATGGTCAAGGAAACGGCAGTGGTGATAATTTTGGTGATGGAACTGGGGTAGGCGGAAATGGACAGGGGAATACGCCTGGTGATGGAACACATAATCCGAACAGAAAAGTAATTACTCCTCCAAGTTTCAATGCCAATGCGCAAGAAGAAGGAAAAATCGCTTTAGATATTTATGTGGATGCAAATGGAAACATTGTTAAAACTAAGTTTAAAGAATCAAAATCAACTTCTGGAAGTAATTATTTGAAGAAGTTGGCAGAAAAAGCCGCAAGAACTATGAAATATGACAAAAAACCAGGAGCTGGTCTTGAATACGTAGGCTATCAAATATTCTCGTTTAAAAAGTCATAAATCTCATTGCTTTCATCTTACTTTGTATTCTGAATGAAAGCAAATACTGGAAATTTTTCAAGCTATGAAGCCGTCATAGATTGGTTGTTTGTGCAATTGCCAAATTACCAATCCCAAGGCACAAGTGCTTATAAACCTGGTCTAGATAATATTAATGCCTTATTAGAAGGTTTAGATTGTCCGCAAGATAATTTCAAGTCGATTCACATTGCGGGAACAAATGGCAAAGGATCTACGGCTCACATGTTGGCGTCAGTTTATCAAGAAGCGAATTATAAAGTTGGCGTTTTTACTTCACCGCATATCTCAGATTTTCGTGAACGTGTAAAAATCAATGGCCAGATGATTTCAGAATTCCAAGTTATTGACTTTGTGAATCAATCCAGAGCTATTATAGATGAATTGCAAGCCACTTTCTTTGAGATTACAACAGCATTGGCCTTCCATATTTTTTCATCCGAACAAGTAGATGTTGCCATCATTGAAACCGGACTGGGAGGAAGATTGGATTCAACCAATGTATTAAAACCAGAACTGTCTATTATCACAACAATTGGTCTTGATCATACGCAGTTTTTAGGCGATACCATTGAAGAGATAGCCAAAGAAAAAGCTGGAATTATTAAGTTGAATAGACCCTTGGTAGTCGGAAATATACCAGCGTCTGCATTATTGTTGATTCAACAAATTGCGAACCAGAAAAATGCTGAAATTCATTTTTTAGCAGATTCAAATTTCGAAACAGACCTTAAAGGAGGTTATCAAAAAGAAAACCACGGAATAGTAATAAAAGCTCTTGAAGTGTTACAATCAGTCTTCCCAGTTTCGGAAGAGGCGATAATAACTGGATCAAAAAAGGTAGCAGTTAACACTAATTTTTACGGCCGTTTTCAACAAATTAAGGAGTTTCCTCGAGTAATTCTAGATGCCGCGCATAACAAAGATGGAGTAGAGGCTGTTTTTCAGCAGTTAGCTAAAATGAGCTTTGAAAATCTGTTTTGTATTTATGGCAGTTCAAATGATAAAGACCTTGATGCGATATTCAATTTATTTCCTAAGAGCGCTCAATTTAGTTTTGTTGAGTTTAACTCTCCCCGCTCAATGACAGTTTCTCAATTTCAGCAATTAGCCTTGAGTCATCATTTAAATGCTGACTATTATCAAAAAAGTATGGATGCTTATAAGTCAGTTACTCAAAAAGCCGGGGAGAATGATGTCATTTTAATTTTCGGAAGCTTTTATATCTTCTCAGAAATTTTAAAATCCTTTGAATAGTTTAACTCTTAAAGGAGCTGTAGTGAAATACCTTCCGAACGTTTAATCTTAAAACATTAACGTTAATTAGCGAAATTTCTATGTTGATTAGCGGGTTTCATACGGGGGGAAACCCATCCTGATTTTGTCTTTCATTCAACTCGCTGGATGCGTATATTGGTTCTTTAATTGTTTCGTTATGAGCCGTTTATTGTCCAGTTTAATCATTTGCTGTCTGATTTTTACCAGCTTTGATGTAGACGGACAATGCAGCATGACAGCTCCGGCTAGTCCTCAGGCTTTCGGAACCAATACTTCATCAGGCGTGGTTGGTTGGAGCAATCTTTCTGGAACAGATGTAAGCGATAATTCTTATGCACAAGTTTCAGCTTTAATTTTGGGCAATGATTCGTATTGGCTGCTGGCAACCGATTTTAACTTTGGTTTACCAGCCACTACTGTGATTTGCGGAGTAGAAGTGGCCATGGAAAAGCGTGCGTCAGGGCTATTTCAAAATGTGCAAGATGTCGGAGTACAGCTTGTTGTGAATGGGAATTTAACTGGTGAAAACAAGGCGATTGCCGGCACATGGCCAACAACAGACACGTATTTTACGCATGGTGGAGCTGCCGACTTATGGGGTGAAGCTTTGACTGTAGCTGACGTAAATGCCGCTAATTTTGGGGTGGGGATTCAGGTTGACCTCTCCGGCTTTACGGTTTTGCCTTCAGCATTTATCGACCATATTCAAATTACCATACATTATACCAGTACTTTACCAATCGAATTGGGTCAATTCACAGCAAGTAATTCAGAGCCAACTAGTACAATCATTAATTGGACTACCAAATCGGAACTCAATAACGATTATTTTATCTTAGAACATTCTGAAAACGGCTCGAATTGGGAATTTGTGGCAGACATAAAGGCCGTTGGCAACTCATCAATTGATCAATATTATGAATATGAAGATTTAAGGAGATCGGACGCCAATTATTACCGTTTATCGCAAGTAGATTATGATGGTACTTTAACAATATTAGAAAAAACAAAAGTAATGCAGAACGCAACAATAGAAACACGTGTGTTTCCAAATCCTGCAAAAAATGAATGTGTTTTGCAGACTGCTGAAGATGCTACTTTAGTTGAAGTAATCAATGCTGACGGAACATTAGTAGATCAAATAATTCCTCTAGCAAATGAAACGGTAATAGATGTTAGTAGTTATAAGGCGGGTGTTTATTTTTTGCGCATTCAACAATTTAATGGAATGATTGAGACGGTTAAATTTGTAAAAATCGATTAATTGACCACTAGCTTCTTAGTGATACCAGAGCCATCAGTAATGATATAAATTCCCTTATCATAGGCCGAGACATCTAAACTTTGAATTTCAGAATTGATAAAATCTATGCTTTCAATTAATTTACCATGTAAATCATAAATCCCAAAATGAGTGTTGGTTTGACCATCAAATTTGAAATTGACGATTGTATTGGTAGGATTCGGATATACCATTAGGTCTGAATTGGCAATTGTTTCTGGCTCATCAATTCCAACTGCCGTGGTATTGATGGTTCCAAAAGTTGGGTAGAGAAATTTGAATGGACCTGTTCCGTTAGGTAGTCTGCCATAGGTAATGTCCGTTGTTTGAGGAGGATATTCAACATAATCAACTAAAAAACCTAGGTTATCAGAAAGATAGAGCCCTTCTCCTGCGCTTGACAATTTAAAATTAGCATGAACACCACTCTGACCA
>JAUHXX010000330.1 GCA_030426825.1 Bacteroidia bacterium
CTGACGGAAAAAGTGTTAAAGCAGCACCTAGAGAGGTGTTCATGTAGAATTGATCACCCAGGCGGATATAGACGAGCCCAGATACAGGGACTTCATAACTGATTACACGCACTTGATCAGTAGCAGCGTATCCACTATCTGGAACGGCATAATTTAATCGGTAATTTCTTTGCGTGAAATTGATACCAGTTTCTAAAGATATTCTATCAGAAAGGCCAATCCGGATAAGCATTCCAGCCGAATGACCGAGTTTTTGTTTTACTGTTGATTCGAAAATATCCTCATTGAACTCCTTTTCGTAAAATCCGATAAAACGATTGGGTAAAATAGGCTTATATTGGAGACCAAATGTTGTTACACCTTTTTGACAATAACCTGTATTTAGCATTGTGGTCAAGCAAATGGTGATCATGATTTTTGTCCAATTCATACCGCAATATAGCTTATTCGTTTTCTAGTTCCTCAGTTTTTTCTTTCAAGATTTGCTGATTCTTTACATATCCAACGATAGCCAAAGTGAGCAAACTAAAGAACAAAGTCATTAACGCAATTCTTAAGAATTTGTTTTTAATGATGGGGTTTCTGTATTTTGCCGATACGACAAAATTTGCTTTTTGAGCGCGATTAAAATCAGTATTATTTACACCAAACAAATATACCGTCCCCTCTTTTACCTCTTCGGTGTCGGCCTCAAACCAAATTTTTCGCTCTTCCAATTCAGATTGAAACAAATCTGCTTCAGCTTTTGAGTAGAAGCTGAACACCTTGTAGCGATTATCTCCGGGATGAACCCTATAATTGACTAAACCTAAAAAACCTATTCTTCTACCCATGTTGTCATGTATTCGATTGGTTTTCTATGACCTTTAGGCCATTCAAAATCTGATTGAGGGTATCCGAGATAAAACAAGCCCAAGCATTTGTCATCTCCTTTCAGTCCTAAAAATGAATGCATTTCGGCCGTGTAAATTAACTTTGGCGTTGACCAAAAGCTTCCTAATCCCCATGCCGTGCAGGTTAAATACATGTTTTGAATAGCACAGGCTACCGCTTCAATTTCCTCTAGTTCAAGGATTTTACTTTCTGGATCACGTTTTAATGAAACTGCAACAACTGCACATCCTGATGAAATAGGTCTGTTTTTCAATTTATTGAATTTCATTTGCTTGAAATCATCCCCAGTAAATTTCTCTGTGTATAAATCGGATAAAAAATCGGATAATTTTTGTTTGCCTTCACCTAAAAACACTTTGAATTGCCAAGGTTGCGTAGAGCCATGATTGGGAGCCCAAATCGCGTTGTTTAGTATAGTTTCTACCTGTTCTCTATGGATTTTTCTGTCAGAATAAAATTCTGGAGTTATGGTCCGGCGATCTTTAATTAAATCAGATATTTCAGATAAGTTGTACTTCATACGGCAATCAAAGTTGTAAAATTACAATTATCTTCAATTCAAGCGACATTAAAAGCGCTTAAGTGCCGCGTATAATTTGTGAACTGGTAAACCCATTACATTGTAATAGCTGCCTACCAATTTTTCTATTGCAACATAGCCAATCCATTCCTGCACTCCATAGGCTCCGGCCTTATCATATGGCTGATATTTAGCAACGTAATACATAATTTCTTCGTTCGATAATGCTGAAAAGGTAACTTCTGTTGTGTCAGAAAAAAGGATTTGATTATCAGAGCTAGTAATTGCTACTCCAGTGACCACATGATGTGTTTTTCCACTCATTTTTTGAATCATACTAATTGCTTCATCTTCTGATTTTGGCTTTTCAAGAATTTCATTTCCTAAAATGACTATGGTATCAGACGTGATGAGTAAATCTTTAGGATTCAGTTCATCTTTAAAAGCTGATGCCTTGAGTTTGGATAAGTATTCTGGAACCAATTCGGGCTTTAAGTCACTTGGGTAGAGTTCATCTATATCTTTCAACCTAATTTCGAAGCTAAGATCTAATCCTTTCAGTAATTCTTGTCTACGTGGGGATTTTGACGCCAATATTATGTTGTAGTCTGATAAGTTCAAAGTCATGGTATTATAAAAATAGGGGAGAAATTAAGCCGAATAACATGGCTAATTTTAAAAGATTAGAAGCCAACAAATAAACTTTACGCCTGTTTGCAGATATCAAGAGAATGTATGAACCCACGCATAAGAGCATGCTCAATGCGATAAGTACATTAAAGATCATTAAGTTTTTAGGTACGAATGCATTTGGGTTGGTAGCATGATAAAATTGAATATTATAGGTGTAGAAGGCCATAAGGGTGAGCAATGGTATGGTAATAACGAGCAAAATTAATTTCGTTCTTTTAATGCCAAGCGCAATGGGGACGGTTTTGGCTGATAGGTGCATATCTCCTCTAATGTCAGCGATATCCTTAATAATTTCTCTCATTAAATTGATAACAAAAGCTATGATTGAAATGATAAAAATTACTTCATAAATGAACCAGTTACCAAGTTTTTGGGTGTCTTGAATATTAAGCGCGTATCCGTCAAAAGGGAAGTTATAAATCATGACATAGAGAGGTACAATTCCTACCATTAGTGCCACTAAAATATTTCCAACAAATAGTTTTCGTTTATATACAGCCGAATAAAACCAAAGGAAATTGATGGTGATAAATGCGATTAAGGCAATGAACCAATTTCCATAAACAATAGAGAGATAAATGGCTAAAGTTAATCCAGTCGCATTGAAGATCCAGTTGAGCATAATCGCCCATCTGCGTTTTATGAATTTTCCAACAATGAGCCTTTCAGGTTTATTTACACGATCTGCCTTGACGTCAAAATAATCATTGATGATATTACCTGCCCCGGCAATTAAAAGAACTGAAAGGACCAAGAGAAAGAAATTAAGATTGAGATTAAATGGCAGCATCCATTTTTGAACAATACCCGCGTCTTCAGCAATCCATAGTTGTAAGAGTTGGCTGCCCACATTTGAATTGCCGTGAATGGCTATAAACACTTGAACCACGCACATACTCATACCAATCACCACAAGGTTTCCAAAACGTATTAATTTTAGAAAATGGATGAACTGGGTCATGGTTTGGCTACGATTTTATCACGTATACTGTACGTCTGTTTTGTTGGTGCGCCTCTTTCTTCTCTTTCTCTGTTGGCAGTGCATTGATCCACTCCTCTGTTCTCACAATATTTTTTCCGGTCACCTCTTCAGTAAAGCTTGAAGGTTTGGTTTCACCATAACCTTGATGCGTCATCCGTTCAGCAGGAACTCCTTTTTTTACCAAGTAATCAAATACAGATTGAGCTCTACGTTTAGATAGATCTAAGTTGTGGGCATCATCACCTTGTGCATCTGTATGACCTTGTAGTTCTATTTTGATGTTGGGCTGCTTGTTAATCAAGAAATCAGCGAAACGATCCAGTTCTACGAATGATTCTTTTCTCAAGTTATCCGAATCTAAATCGAAAAGGACATTAGCCAAAATATTTTCTCCTTTATCATTAAGTGGAATAAGCGGTACATCTCTGTGATAAGGTTCTGTTGAATTTTCAGGAACTTTCAAGTCAAAATTAACCGAGTAGGGGTGGTAACCATCTCGGTTTACAAAAAGGCCATATTGCTTGTTGATTGGCAGGGTAACTAAGAATTCTCCTGTTAATGGATCGGATAATGAACGAACCACTTCTTTACCAGTCTCAATGTCTACCAATCTAAAATCTGCCTGTAATTTTTTGCCAGAATTCGCATCAAAAACGGTTCCGGTCATATAAATGGTCTTAGTAGGCTGAACACTTTCGGGCAATGTAAATTGATAGAGGTCTAAACTACCTAAGCCGCCGGGTCTATCAGAAGCGAAAACTGCTAAGTCACCGTCAGCATAAACTAATAATGAATTCTCAT
>JAUHXX010000331.1 GCA_030426825.1 Bacteroidia bacterium
CATCAATGTAATTGATTAATGGCAATCCAAAAGAAGCCGTTTTACCAGTTCCTGTTGACGCTAGTCCAATTAAATCGCTCGGATCGTTTAATAAATGTGGAATTGCCTGTTCTTGTATAGGCGTAGGTTTTTCAAACCCAATTTCTGATATGGCCGAAAGAATATTTTCGGACAAACCAAGTTCTTGAAATGTCATAAATTAATTATTAGTTGTTCCCCTAGTCCAATCTCAATTCTTTTGTTCCGATCGTTTGCGGAACACCCAACTAATTACGACAGAATTAAAACTCGACTTAAAAATTTTGTGCAAAGGTAGGTACTCTGCATTAATAAACCTTGTTATTTCTAATTTTTACTGACATTCAGGTATATAGTTACGTTAAGTTGCAACTTTTTAAAGATGAATCAGTAGAAAATTAGGTAAGCATTTGTTTATGAAGAGATTGTTGAGTGAAATTACGACTTCTCAATAATCGTTAATAACTGTTAAGTGTTGGCAAGATTAAACCGTTTTGAATACACTTTGTTATAAATGTCGTATTTTTGCAAACGAACTGAGAAAACTAACCATGAAAAAGTTTTTAGGATTATTGAGTTTTATAGTATTGGGAGCAACAAGTTTTGCTCAACCAGTTGGTGACCCTATTGATACTGTAGAGACGGCGGAGGGAAAGATGTTTATCTATGCAAACAGAACTTGGGAGTACGAGAAAGATCGTGGATTTGATGGTGTACTTTGTCCTGACATTGACATACTTGTAAAAACGGATACCAATTTTTTATATAAATCATATTGGCAAACAGACAGAACCATTACATGCACATCAAATGCGGTTGAAGACATGGCTGATACATTGTGGTTATGCACTGTAGACGAAGATCATGAAAAATTTTCGATTCCTTTTGACGGTAGAATTACCTCAAGATTTGGATGGCGACACGGAAGAAATCACAACGGAATAGATATTGACTTAGAAACAGGAGATACTGTAAAATCTGCTTTTGATGGTAAAGTGAGATACGCTCAAATGCATGATGGAGGATTTGGAAATTTAGTTATTATAAGACATTACAATGGTTTAGAAACTTATTATGCTCATAATTCTAAAATATTAGTTGCACCTAATCAAGAAGTCAAGGCTGGACAACCCATTTCTTTAGGAGGTAATACTGGTAGATCAACAGGATCGCACTTACATTTTGAAGTGCGTTTTTATGACAATCCGATTAACCCAGAGCATTTGTTTAATTTTGAAGAAAAATATGTAGATGACAATCTATTGGTCCATTCTGGAATTTTTAGACCAGGTTCTTCAAAGCATCATTCATCTTCAGGCCATAATACTGGAGGTTCTTCATATAAGATTGACAAATCTTCAAGAACTCATAAAGTACGTAGCGGAGATTCTTTGTACGGGATTTCACTCAAGTATGGCGTAAGTCTTGGTCAGATTTATAAAATGAATGGATTGAACGAAAATTCAATTCTTCAAATTGGGCAAATCATTAGAGTTAAACCCTAAGTCTTGGATTCTCCAATCGTAAAATTTTACACCGCTTTTTCTAACCTTGACATTGATGGTATGTTATCTTGCTATTCGGATGACATTGTTTTTGTAGATCCAGCGTTTGGAACATTAAAAAGTGAACGCGCAAAAAACATGTGGCGCATGTTACTAGAAAGTCAAAAAGATGCCGATTTTAAAGTGATTTTTTCACAGGTGGTGGATAATGAATCTAACGGAACTGCAACTTGGGAAGCATTTTACACTTTCTCAAAAACGGGAAGAAAAGTTCATAATGTTATCCAAGCGAAAATGGAGTTTAAAGACGGTAAAATCATCCATCATCAAGATAAGTTCAATTTAAGAGCTTGGGCGAAACAAGCTTTAGGATTTAAAGGTGCATTGATTGGAGGAACTGGTTTTTTTAAAAAATCACTTCAGGCACAAACCAATGCAATGTTGGATAAATTTGAAGCAAGAAGGTAATTTCATTCAAATACATGTTGGATGTCAATATCCTAATATCACTCTGATGTTACTTTTTTGAGTGGCTCACATTTCATAATAAAACACAAACACATTTTATTATGAAAACCATACTCTTCACACTTTCAGTTTTTATTTATAGCAGCATAGCATTTTCATCAATTACGTTCGTTGATTTTTACAGACCACATAAAGGGCATTTCAAGGCCATTCGAGTTCCTATGTTTTTTGATACAGATAGTATTACAATTGGACCCCAGCGTGTTACTTTAGGACAGGTATATAAGATTGATTATATCGCTACTTCATCCACCACAAAATTAACGGCATATCAAAAATACTTGAATAAGAAGCGTTGGGTAGCGCTCAATGAATTTGTTGATATTCCGGCTGATTCAGATTTTGAGGTGAACAGCATTTATCAAACAGGTGCTAAAACTGAAGAAGAAGCTAAAAAGCTATTCCATGGCTACGTTATTTATTATGGTGTTTCAGCAGAGAAATCTCACGCAACTGCTGTCAATTCAATTGACGATTTGGTGAGTAAGATTTGCCAAACAAAGGTAGCTGAGAATACAAAAACAGCATATATTCAAAAATCTAAAATTATAGATTCAACTTATTTAGGAGAGATAAGCGTGAAAACGAAAAAGGATCTTGACCGGAAATTGGTTAAAAACAATCATGTGATTGAGTGGGGGTACGATTCAATAGGAACAGACAGAAAATACTATGGTGCCTACTATATTTTAACTAAGGTCTCTACTGGCATTTTTGGAGCATTCACGGCCTTAACAGATCACAGTTTATTTGATATGCTCCAAAGGAGTAGAATCACCGACAATACTTTGATCGTTACGGATTTGACGGGCAGCATGTATCCTTACTATTCTCAATTGATGGTGTGGCATGCCTTGAAAATGAGTCAAGGCAAAAAAATGCATCATATTTTTTTCAATGATGGTGATGCCAAAAAGACCGAGGAAAAGCAAATAGGAAGTACTGGTGGAATTTACCCAACAAGAAGTAATGATATTTTGGCTGTTTACAGAGAAATGAAGCGTTGTATGAAAGGTGGATATGGCGGAGATGGTCCAGAAAATAATTTTGAAGCAGTGTTAACAGGCATCAATCGTAAAAAGGATTACGATCACGTCATCATGATTGCAGATAACTGGGCTCTCCCAAGGGATACGGCCTTGGTGCATCAAATTGAGCAGCCTATTAATTTTATCATGTGTGGAAGCTATTTTGGTGTGAATCCAGGGTATCTCGATTTGGCCAAAACAAATCAAGGAAGAATTACAACCGTTGAAACGAGTATTGAAGATTTATTTACTCAACTCAAGGAGGGAGAAGAATTGAAAGTTTATGACAAATCCTTTAAACTAAGTAAAGGTAGATTTCGAAGAAAAATTTAATATTACTCTTTCTCTCCTCGTTTCGCTTCATGGAAAAAGTATCTGAAATCTAAAGTAAGGTAACTTCCGGTGATATTATCGATTGCGATTGTAGATCCAGAAGAGCGCTCATATGACATGGCAAAGGTCATGATATTTGAAAAGGGGAGGTGGTAAGAAGACCCTATATACCAGTAACCTTTAGATTTGGTTCTGTACTCAAAACCTATGTTGGCGAGTATAGCTCCCTGAACTTTGGATTTATAGGCACCTTCTTGTTGAAAACGCTCATTCGGTCCAATGGGTTCAGTTGTTCTTACGTCTGACGGAAAAAGTGTTAAAGCAGCACCTAGAGAGGTGTTCATGTAGAATTGATCACCCAGGCGGATATAGACGAGCCCAGATACAGGGACTTCATAACTGATTACACGCACTTGATCAGTAGCAGAGTATCCACTATCCGGAACGGCATAATTTAATCGGTAATTT
>JAUHXX010000332.1 GCA_030426825.1 Bacteroidia bacterium
GTTAGTGATGCAAAATAGGCGCCATCTTCTAATAATTGACTTTTAATTTGACCGAGTTGTGGATATACTTTAAAGATTCCTTTTTCAAAATCATTCCTAACGGTCTTTGGCCAATTCTCGTCAATACTAAATTCTTGATCTGATTCAATGTTAAGATTTGAAAAAGCTTCGGCAGTTGAGCTATGAATATCACTGAATACCAATTTGATAAATTGATCTTTCAAAGTAAAATCTATAGGTGAAACGAATTCTCCTCTTCCCTTGATAATACTTGGTTTATTGTGAATGAAAAAGGGACAATCGCTTCCCAGTTGTAAAGCAAATTCTGCGAGTTTCAAATTTGAAACTTTAAGATCAAAAAGTTGATTCAAAAGTACGAGTGTATTCGAGGCATTTGAGGAGCCTCCTCCAAGTCCTGAACCTAAAGGAATTGTTTTATGAACATGTACATAAAGTGAAGGAATAGGGTAATGTTCACGCATTAAAGCAATAGCATCTAAAATAAGATTGTTTTGATGATCTATCTGAATTCCTGTATTAATAAAAGAATCTTTGTGGCTAGGAATTATCTCAATTAAATCGCACAATGGAATAGGATAAAATAGGCTTTCGATATTGTGATAACCATCTGGGCGTTTATCCCTTATGTTTAAACCGATATTTATTTTTGCGTTTGAATATGCAATCACAGTGCTAATTTATACGAATATAGTCTGAAATTTTACAAGAAACTTCAGACTAGGCTTCTGAAAAAATAGTAAATTTGAACCTTCGACTTTTAGAAAAGTCAGAACCAAAGCAAGAAAAATGGCCAATTATTTAGAATTTGAAGAACCAATTTCAGCAATTGATGAAGAAATTGCTAAAGCAAAAGAGATCGAAA
The DNA here is from genome assembly GCA_030426825.1 of Bacteroidia bacterium. Taxonomy (GTDB): domain Bacteria; phylum Bacteroidota; class Bacteroidia; order Flavobacteriales_D; family Crocinitomicaceae; genus Paracrocinitomix. The sequence continues at coordinate 884 of JAUHXX010000332.1, forward strand.
CCAATAGTGGGGTAGATACCTCTAAAATGGTAAAGGATCTTGAGAAAAAATTAAAATCAACTACACAAGAAATTTTCAGTAAACTGACACCTTGGCAAAGAGTTCAGTTGTCTAGACATCCAGATCGTCCTTATACTTTAGAATATATTGATGCCCTAACCGGAGGAGATTTCATAGAACTTCATGGAGATAGAAATGTAAAGGACGACAAAGCCATGGTTGGTGGATTTGGACAATTAGATGGTCAGACAGTTATGTTTGTTGGTCAGCAAAAAGGGTCAAACACCAAAAAACGTCAATACAGAAACTTCGGAATGCCAAACCCTGAGGGGTATAGAAAAGCATTGCGCTTATTCAAATTGGCTGAAAAATTTAATAAGCCAATTGTTACTTTAATTGATACGCCAGGTGCATTTCCTGGATTGGAGGCTGAAGAAAGAGGGCAAGGTGAAGCAATTGCACGTAATATTTATGAAATGATGAATATTAAAGTGCCAATTATTTGCATCATTATTGGTGAAGGAGCTTCAGGTGGAGCCTTAGGGATAGGTGTTGGAGATCGTGTGATTATGTTGGAAAACTCTTGGTATTCAGTAATTTCACCCGAAAACTGTTCTACAATTTTATGGAGAAGTTGGGATTTCAAAGAAAAAGCAGCTGAAGCATTGAAATTGACTTCAACGGACATGAAGGCCTTAAAAATTGTTGATGAGGTAATCGAAGAACCAGTAGGAGGAGCACACAGATTTAGAGCAGAAACTTTTGATAACGTTAAAAAGTCTATTCAAAAGAATCTTTCTAAATTATCTAAAATGGACCCTGCAAAACGCGTAGAGAAGAGAATCGAAAAATTCTGTGAAATGGGCGTTTTCAAAGGAAAGTAAGTAGGGTTTTAATATGATTTTTGCAGATTTTGAGAAAATCGAGTTCACCTTTATGGGGTGGCAGATGCTCGAACCTATGGCCATAATTACTGATAGTATTATGGGCGGATTAAGTGTCTATTTCGGAATAAAACTTTCACGATTTAAAACAAGTCATCCATTTTATAATTATTGGATGTGGTTTTTCCTAATTTTCGGAGTTGGTGCATTCTATGGCGGTTTAGCACATGGATTTTATAATTATTGGGGGGTGTTTGGAAAAATACCAACTTGGTTTGCAGGTCCGGTTTCAGTTTATGCGCTGGAACAAGCTATGATAGCTGCACATCCAAATAAAAAATCCGTCAAATTATTAAAGGGGATTTCGTTTTGGAAATTGATGATTGTTTTGACAGTTTGGATTCTTATTTTATTTAATGCCCCATTGTATGAAAAACCAGAGCTGGGTTTCCTTCCAATTGCCATAAATACCATTTTAGGTGTTTCTGCTACAGCTGGTGGAATAGGTTGGTATTTGTATAAGAAAAAGCAGTTGTCATTGAATTACAAGTATTTTGCACTTGGTGTTTTAGTCATGTTGCCATCTGCCTTTGTATTCTTGATGAAGATCAATTTGCATCCCTGGTTCGATAAAAATGACCTGAGTCATGTTTTAATGATTGCAGGAATAAGCTATTTCTATTTTGGAATTAAAAAGCTTTATGCTGAAGGTCTAAATCAAGATGATTATCTTTAGGTCAAACAGACTGTATGATTTTTGAGTTTAATGGGTTTATTCCGGTGGTAGATGAATCTTCTTTTGTTCATCCTCAAGCTACTGTAACTGGGAACGTTATTATCGGCAAAGATGTCTATATAGGTCCCTCTTGTGCATTAAGAGGTGATTGGGGACAGATTATTATCGAGGATGGTTGTAATGTTCAAGAAAATTGCACAGTCCATATGTTTCCAGGAAAGACAGTTGTTCTTAAAAAAGGAGCTCATGTAGGTCATGGTGCAATAATTCATGGTGCAAATTTGGGAGAGAATTGTTTAATCGGCATGAATGCCGTTTTGATGGATGACGTTGAAATCGGAGACGAATCAATTGTTGGTGCCTTAAGTTTTGTTTCAGCGAAAACATCTATTCCTAAGCGCTCATTAGTTGTAGGGAACCCAGCAAAAGTCATCAAACAAGTAAGTGATGAAATGTTGTCTTGGAAAACTATGGGAACAGCGCTTTATCAAAAATTACCTGCTGAATGCCAAGCAACTTTGAAAGAAGTTGAACCATTAAGGGCGATAGAGCCGAATCGTCCTTCTCAAGAATCAATGTACACTACTTGGGAGTCTATAAAAAAAGAAGCAGAGTAAATAATTTGCACAAAAGTCAAAATAATTTGTTCTGCCCTTTACAAATGCCTAATTTTAAGAAGAATCTTGATTAATGTATAAACTAACGCTGCTATTCGTATTTTCTTCACTTGTTGGGTTTTCTCAATTGAATATGAATCAACTGGGATATCTTGATATTCCTGATGTACACTCAACTGTTTGCAATGATATTTGGGGCTATACAGATGAGAATGGAAATGAATATGCCTTAGTAGGAACAGAGGATGGAATCAGTATAGTTGATGTTACTTCCCCTGCCACTTCTACTGAGATTGCTTGGATACCTGGTATGAATTCGGTTTGGAGAGATATTAAAGTTTCAGGCGATTACGCATACGTGACAACTGAAGCTGATGAGGGATTAAGAATTATTGATTTAAGTCCTTTGCCAGCGTCATCCACTTTTACAACAGGTCTGTATTCTGGACCTTCAGGTAATCCTTGGTTGTCTGCACATAATATCTATGAAGAGAATGGGTATGCATATATTTTTGGTGTTGGTAGAGGGAACGGAGGAGTAGTGATTTTGGATGTTACTACAGATCCAATGAATCCAGTTGAAGTTGGAGAATTCGATACTTGGTATGCACATGATGGATATGTTATTAATGATACCGGATATTTCGCACACATCAATGACGGCTTTTTTAGCATTGTGGATTTAACTGATAAAGCCAACCCGGTTTTGTTAGGAACTTCCTCAACACCCTCCATTTTTAC
>JAUHXX010000022.1 GCA_030426825.1 Bacteroidia bacterium
GAATTCTAGGTCACGCACCTGAAGTTGAAGAAGGTTGGCCAGAAACTACAAAAGCACATGGTCATGGAATCAACGTTATTTCTGATTACAATGACGCCTTAGAATTCGCTAAAAAAGAAAACAAGCCTTTATTAGTAGACTTTACAGGGTGGGCTTGTGTGAATTGTCGTAAAATGGAAGAGTACGTATGGGCAGACCCATCAGTATCTCCAATTATGGCTGATCAATTCATTATTGCATCATTATATGTAGATGATCGAACAGATATTCCTGAAAAATACAAGGGTCAAATAGATCGTAACGGCAATGAAATGAAAACTGTTGGTAACAAATGGATGGACATGCAGATCACCAAATACCAAGAAGTGACGCAACCTATGTATGTCATTTTAGATCATAACGAGAATAATATCTCAGGAAAAGCGAATTATCAAACACATGGAAATGCGGTAGCATTTAAAGCTTGGCTAGAAAAAGGTATGAGCGCATTTGGTTCATCTGAAGGAGGCAAAATTATATTACCTCAATTTGAAATCGCCAAATAATTGATAAAACATTTCGTTTAAAAAAAGGCCTCGATATTCTCGAGGCCTTTTTTGTTACTTTTTCTCAAAGCCTGTATTATTGATTTAGATAATGGAATTCTTAACTAATTAAAAATGAACGAATTTCAAATTAAATTGTAGTCCTAATTAAATGCAGGTTTATCTCAAAAATATCAGCTGGCTCGTCATTACATTTTTTGCAATGGTGCTGTTTTATGTTACGGCTCAATACTTGAGTTTTAGACCTGACATCAATTTCCTCCTTGTAAAACAAGATTTAATATTTGATACAGTTTGGCGGCCCACATTTTACATTCATGTTATCAGCGGTATGCTCGTTATTCTAATTGGTCCGTTCCAGTTTTTACCCAATTTAAGAAAACGGTATTTACAGGTCCACAAAAAATTAGGGAAAATATACGCTTACGGAATTCTAGGATTTGCTGCTCCTACTGGATTAATCATGGCTTTTTATGCAGAAGGCGGAATGTGGTCAACCCTTGCATTTTTGGTAATGAGTTTTTTATGGTTTTATACCACTATCATGGCAATTATTACCGTCAAGAAGAAAAAAATAATCGAACATAAAAAATGGATGTATCGAAGTTACGCGCTATCCTTCGCAGCAGTCACACTGCGACTACTTGTTCCGATAATGTCTTTATCTAATAATCTTTCTGAGGAATTTATAATTGTTTCAACCGCTTGGTTAAGTTGGATCATCAACCTGATCATCATTGAAACATATATCTTCTTTAGCTTAACTAATAACCATAAAAAACAAACACTATGAAAAAGTATTTAGCATTCACTTTTGTCGCACTTTGCGCAATTTTTCTGAGTTCATTCAACAATGAACTTCCCGAGCCAACTTCAGAAAAAGATCAAGTAAGTAATTCAGAAGTATGGGAGTTCATGAGAGAAAACGTATTTGATGACTTGAATCAATTGGTCAATTATAAAGAAGAAAAAATGTTCAGTCGTTGTCCATCTGGATTCGCCCAGTATATGGATGAAGATGAATCGGATTCTGACTTTGTTTATGGCGCCATCACCTTTGCACAAGGCTGTGACAGAGAATCTTACTGTCTATACAAGATAGACTGGAACAAAAAGCTGACCTATCTCAGAAAAGATAATAAAGAGGATTTTGTTACCTTGAATACTTTCGTCAAAAACAACAAGACGAAAACCGCAAAGATCTAAAACATCAAGGTAACAGTTTTGAGGGGTAAAATGGGGATTAAACTAATCCCCATTTTTTATTACCTTCAAAAAAAATAAATCTATGGAAAATAATGGCGAAATTTTATTAGTTGAAGAGGCTTTAGCTATGAATTCTAAAATGCCAATGAAGCAAATTTACAGCTGCATTGTTTGTACTAAAAATCATTTTTTCGTTATCCCAACAAAATCAATTGGGATGTTTGTCATTTTCAACACCATAAAAAATCATGCGTATTTTGACGGACTAAGCATTTTCGAAGGCCTAAAAAAAATGATAAATGAAGCAGAAAATGTTGAAGATTTAGAAGCAAAAATTGCTGAATTACTTGAACAAGATGAAAAATATATTTTCAAGTTAGAAGACGCTACTAAACTGAAAATATCTGGATTTTTAGGAAAGAAAACCCTAATGTTTAGAAAGGGTAAAAGCTGGGCTTCATTTTCTCCAAAATCAAAAGCTGGTGGCAAAGAGCTAGCCGCTTTTTATAACTTTTAATTCCGTTTACGTTTAGGATTTTCTGGTACAGGGTCATGCCCCATTCCTCCCCAAGGATGACAGGAAGAAATACGTTTAACTCCCATCCAACCCCCCTTTAATGGTCCCCATTCTTTAATAGCTGTAATCATATAATTACTGCAGGTTGGGTTATATCGGCATGACTGTGGAAGAACAGGCGAAATTACCCATTGATAAATTTTAACCGGGAAAATAAAAATGGCATTGATTACTTTTCTCATTTTACATAGGATTCTCTCACGACAAGTGCATACATTCCGTCTTCAAGCTTAATATAGCCTTGATCATAACAAAAGTAGTATTTACCACCTTTCTTAGTTTCGTAGACGTTTGTGAAGTAGGCAAAATTGTATCCTTCCTCCATTAAAGCCGAACCTGACACCTTTGCTTTTCCATTCGGATTATGTGCCGCTAAAATTCTACGATTTTTTCTTAGGATATTATTCACTCGGCGCATGTAAGCCGAATAATCCCTGTTTTGATCGTTATGCGCACCAGAACGACAATAATCTGAGCAATACTTTTTATCGCGGCGACCAAATAATTCTTCACCACAATGCGCACATGTTCTTTTATCCTCAGATTTAACAGCCATTTAACATAAAGTATAGAGCCTGAAAGATATTAATTAAAAAGGAAATGAGTATCTTTCACCATAGTAATGTACGGAAAAATAGACATACAAGAACTGGCTAAATTTGGCAACTTAGAGTTTGTTGCTAAACAAGTAGTTGAAGGATTTATCACCGGAATGCACCGCTCTCCTTTTCACGGATTTTCTGTCGAGTTTGCTGAACACCGGCTCTACAATAACGGTGAAAGCACGAAGCACATAGACTGGAAACTTTTTGCAAAAACGGATAAATTATTTGTTAAGCGATACGAAGAAGAAACCAACCTAAGATGCCGAATGATCTTAGACATCTCCTCTTCCATGTACTTTCCTGAACTGTCTGAAGAATACCCCTTAAATAAATTAGGTTTTAGCATTTACACCATGGCCTCGTTAATTGAGATTTTGAAAAAACAAAGAGATGGTGTTGGTTTGACGGTTTTTGAGGATGAAATAAAATTAGATACGGCTGTTAAAACATCTGCTGCTCATCATAGAAGACTTTATCATGAATTAGAGAATTTGATGACGAGTCAACAAGAAAGCCTAAATCGTAAAACGTCCTTTTCACAAATCTTGCATGCTGTTGCTGAAAACAATCATAAGCGATCTTTAATTGTTATCTTTTCTGATTTTTTTTCAGGTGAATCTTTAGATGATATTACGGATGCATTTTTGCATCTCAAGCACAACAAGCATGAGGTTTTACTATTCCATGTTACAGATAAAAAGCATGAAATTGAGCTGAACTTTCCTAACAAACCAACGACCTTTATAGACCTTGAAAGCGGAGAGAAGGTGAAGCTACAACCAAATGAAATAAAAAAAACATACCAAGAAGAAGTAAAAAACTTAAATGCTGAATTAAAATTAAAGTGCTCACAATTTAAAATTGACTTCATAGAAGTTGATATTCAGGAAGGTGTCGAATTTGTCCTCCAACAATACTTGGTTAAGCGACAAAAAATTCTTTAATATTTCATTTTTTTTATTGCGCTATTAAAAAAAAGATATAAATTTGCCTTCGCTTTCAAAGGAAAGCAGGTTAGGTCCGGTAGTTCAGTTGGTTAGAATACATGCCTGTCACGCATGGGGTCGCGGGTTCGAGTCCCGTCCGGACCGCCAACTCAAATAGAGTTAAAGGTAAGTCTATATGGCTGTAGACCTAGAAACCTCAAAGCTTAAGGAAGCTTTGAGGTTTTGTTTTTAATAAGGCTTTATGTGGAACGCAGAGCAATTGCAGAGCAGATTCTTATTCTTCATCTTAGAGATGACCACGAATTAATACGAATTCAACACAGTAGGAGCTCAATTCATTCTTCACCCATCCTTTTTTACTTGCCATTTTCAAACCACTCAACAAGGTGACTGAAAATTGCTATCTTTAGGTAAAGATCCTGAAAAATTAATGAGCGAACGACCTATTCCAGAGAACGAAAGCGAGCGACTTAAAGCATTGGATTCATATGAAATCCTAGACACAATTGCTGACGAGAGACTTGACAATCTCACCAAATTGGCCTCTGAGATATGTGAAGTTCCGATCTGCCTAATTAGCCTTATTGATGAAAGTCGTCAATGGTTTAAGAGTAGGGTAGGCTTGGACGTTCCACAAACCCCTCGTGAAATTTCATTTTGCCAACATGCCATTTTGGGCACAGAATTAATGCAGGTTGAAAATGCACTTGAGGATGAAAAGTTTGTTAATAATCCACTGGTTACAGGCGACCCTAATATTCGATTCTATGCTGGTCAACCATTAATTGACAAAAATGGTTTTGCCTTGGGAACACTTTGTGTCATAGACAGCCAGCCAAATAGCCTAAATGAACATCAAAAAAGAGCGTTAAAAACACTATCTACTGAGGTTATCTCGGCAATTGAACAAGCTAAAATTGAAAAAGAAAGAGTTCAGTACCAACGTTTTTTCGAAATGTCTCTTGATTTATTATGTATAGCTGACACCAATGGCTATTTCAAGCAAATTAATCCCTCATTCTCATCAATGCTTGGATACACTCAAGAAGAATTACTGTCTCAACCATTCGTTAATTTTGTTCATCCAGATGATTTGTCAAAAACTTATCAGGAAATGGATAAGTTAAATTCGGGTGAAAAGTCAATTGGGTTTGAAAACAGGTACAAAACTAAAGAAGGGAATTATGTTTGGTTGCATTGGACATGTCACCCAGATGCTAACGGAAGTGACCTTTTTGCAGTAGCTCATGACATTACAGAATTAAAAAAATCTCAGGAGCAATTAAATATAAACAATAAGAATTTAGATGACTTCGCGCACATTGTTAGTCATGACCTGAAAGCACCTTTACGAGCAATTCATGGCTTCGTGTCATTTTTAGAAGAGGATTTGAATGGGAAAATGGATGAAACTTGTGAGGAAAATTTTGCGCTCGTTAAAAACCGTGCTGAACGAATGTCAATGATGATAGATGGAATTCTAGCCTACACTAGAGCAGGATTCGGATCAATCGATAAAGTAAAAATTAACTCGCAAGAATCCATTCAAAAAGTATTTGACAGCCTAAATCTGGATAAAAAATTTACACTTGAATTCAAAAATCCTCTGCCCGAAATTATATTCAATGAGCTTCAGTTTTCTCAAATCATTCAAAACATTATCGATAATTCGATAAAATATCAGGATAAAACTGTTGGGATAATTCAAGTAGAATGTTCAGAAGAAGATACTCATTTTGTCTTTTCAATCTCTGACAACGGTCCAGGAATACCAGAAAAAAGTCAACAACGTGTCTTTGATATTTTTCAAACGCTCCAACCTAAAAACGGATTTGAAAACAATGGCGTTGGGCTTTCAATCGTTAAAAAAATCATTCAAGACAATGGTGGAATTGTACAATGTAAATCAGAACTCGGAGAAGGAACTTGCTTTATATTTACCATTAATAAATAATCTTTGAGCACAATTAAAATAAATATTCTATTGATTGAGGATGATCATGCCGATCAAAAAATTTTCAAGCGAAAATTATCTACGCTGCAACAACCTCATGAATTATTTATTGCAGAAAGTTTAGCAGATACTAAAGCACTCAGCAATTTAATGAACATTGATGCTGTTTTTTGCGACTATAATTTGCCTGACGGAAATGCGATAGACTTTTTAGAGTCCTTCTCGTTCATGGATGATGCTTCTGTCATCATTCTAACCGCAACGGCAGATCTCCGTATTGCGGTAGATTCCTTAAAAAGAGGTGCGATTGATTTTTTATCGAAAGAACAAATCACTGCAGACAACCTAGAAAGAATACTTAATGCAGTAAAAAGACAAAAAGCCGAAAACAAATTAAGACGTGATCTAGAAAAAAGGCTAGATGATAACTATGCTAACACTCGTGCTATCCTTAATAATACTTCTGATGGAATTTGGTCTTTAGATACGAAAGGAAAATTATTGATCATAAATCAACTTGCCAGAGTTAACATTAAAGAACATTACAATTCTGCTCCTCGAGTAGGAGATAATTTTTTTGAAAACGTCCCTCCAATATTTAGGGATGTTTGGCTACCCATGTTTGAAAAGGCTTTAAACAATGAGCAAACTATAGCGGTTAACGCCTTCAATTTACCAAATGCAAGTTTCTATTTAGAATCAAATTGCAGCCCTATTCTGAACAAGGGAGTTGTTCAAGGAGTTACTTTCTTTGTTAGAGAGGTAACAGAACGAGAGCGATCGGAGCAAAAAATTAGAGAAAACGAAAGAAATTTTAGATCAATTTTTGAAGGAAGTGATGTGCCTATTTTGGTGGAGTCAAGAGCCGACGGAAAAATTATTGACTTGAATGAAGCCTGCGCACATTTGCATGGTTACTCGGTTAGTAAAATGATTGGAATGCATGTTTATGACCTAATTCCAGAATGGCACTTAGAAGAAGCAAAGAAAGGTTTTGACCTGTACCAAAAAGGAAAGATAGATTTACTTGATTCTTATTTATTGACCTCCGATAAAAAATCCATCCCAGTTCAAATATCTGTGGCTCCAATTGCCTTTAATAACGAACCGGCTCACCTCATTTTTTATCAAGATATATCAGCTAGAAAAGAAACGGAGAAAAAACTACAAGAGGCTAAAGAATTGGCTGAAAAATCTGCCGAATTCAAATCACTTTTCTTAGCGAACATGAGTCATGAAATTAGAACTCCTTTAAATGCTTTGGTGGGTTTTGCAGACCTTCTTGAATCTACCCCGATAAACGAACAACAAAAAGAATACATTAATATAATTCAAAAAAGCGGTGAAGACCTATTGGTTATTATCAATGACATTCTAGATCTTTCAAAAATTGAAGCCGGAAAAATGAAAATTAGACCACGTAATTTTTCGCTAGAAGAAACATTACAAAAGGTTTTTAAATTACATCAACATAGAGCGCAAATAAAAGGTTTAGATTTGAGTATAAACATTGACAATAATGTACCATTGTTTGTTCACGGAGACGACACCAGAATTTCTCAAATTTTAAACAACCTTATTAATAATGCCATAAAATTCACTGAAAAAGGAAGAATCGAAATTAAAGTTAGTCAAGAGAACAAATTCACAGTATTTAACATTATCGATACTGGTATCGGCATGAACGGATCTGATCTACTTACAATTTTTGAGAACTTCTCGCAAGTAGATTCGGGAATTCAAAGAAAACATCACGGAACTGGTCTCGGTTTATCCATTGTCAAACAACTTGTTGAATTAATGTCCGGCCAAGTTTCAGTAAACTCGACTATTAATCAAGGATCGAATTTTTGCTTTAAACTACCGTTTAAACCGGTCGAAAAATTCGACATACAAGAAGAATCATTAAAAAGTTCAGGCAAAGACTTACAACATTTAAGAATTTTAGTTTGTGAAGACCATGAAGTGAACATTAAATTGATGCAACAGGTACTCTCTAAATTCAATGTAACAGTCGCCTTTGCTAAAAATGGTCAAGAAGGGATAGACAAAACCAAGAGTTTTTCTCCACATGTTATTTTTATGGATCTTCAAATGCCAGTTATTGACGGATACGAAGCTACCAAAACAATCAAAACGTTCAGTAATGTACCTATTTACGCTTTATCGGCTCATGTTTTAGAAGAAGAACAGGCAAAATGTGAACAAGCAGGAATGCAAGGATTTATTCCAAAACCTTTTAAAAAAGAAGATATCATCAACATATTAAGTGAAGTTGGTAACAAAAATAAAAAACAACCTGATACAAAAAATTGGCATGCCCTTGAAATGCCAACTTTGACAAACCTAGCGGATGGTGACGCCGACTTCGCAAACAGCCTCTTTGATATTTTTATTACCTCCACAAATGATGAATTATCGGCTATCGTTGAAGCTGAAAAACAAAAAAACCACGTACAACTTGCGCAAATCGCCCACAAGATCAAACCATCATTGCTCACGTTTGAATTTAAAGAAACATTGAGAATTGCTGAAAAAATTGAATCGAAACAATTTAATGAGTCAGACATCAGCCAATTCAAAAACCTTCTAAAAGCAGCTGTTTCAAGCATTGTTGAAAAACAAAAATCCTTTAACACTTAATTCTATCGAGATAAACTAACCACTTATCGAGAACTTTACTCACGGAGACTCTAATGCTTTATTTTTGCGGTAGGTGTTTGAACACATAACGGAAGAATGAAAATCGCAATAGCTAGTAATAATGTTTCTCTTAAGTCTGACTTGTATCAGGCAATCAATAAATTTGAGCGCTTAAAAGAGACAAAAGTTGAAGTTGTTGAGTTTCAATCTTATCTTGAAATGATAAATGAATCCTTAGGAAATGAAGCCATTATATTTACTGATGAATCGCTCGTCAACAGTGAAGAGGAACTGCATTTTTTAAAGATTCTTAAAAATAAAAACGCAGGAACAAGTATTGTGCATATTTACAAAAATTACGTCCCTTTCACTATGGATGAATTTGTCATTAACGCCACATCAAAATTTCTAAAGTTAGACTCTAATATTTCTAACAGTGCCCTGCGAAGCTTATCTGTTCTAGCGCAAAAAGAATTAAGACAGCTTCAATATGGCTGCTAATCATATTTTTATTGTAGAAGATGATGAATTCTTTGCTAAAATATTTTCGCGAAGGATAACAAAAATGGGGGACTTCAAGATCCATCATTTTACTGATTGCGAATCTGCTTTGAATGACCTTCTCAAAATAAAGCCTAAAGCAATTTTTTTAGACCACTATTTATCAGGATTAAACGGGGTTGATGCACTCCCTTTATTCAAAGAAAATCTACCACAAGTCAAAGTAGCCATCATTTCTGGGCAAAATGATAAAAAAGTTTTAGAAGAAGCTTTTAACAAAGGAGCTGCTAATTATTTTAGAAAGGACGTCTTAATCATGCAAAACAGTGAAGAGTTTTTGACCGCGTTAAAAGCTGAAGACAGTTCTATTAAAAAATTTTTCAACAGTCTATTTGGTAAATGAAACAAAAAATAATTCACATAGAAGATGACTTGTTTTTTGCCAGAATGTTTAGGAAAAAATTGCAAAATTTAGGACTGTTAAATTTAGACCATTTCGAGCATTGTAATGCAGTACTTTCAGATGAATATCAGAGCGACCCAGAGATTATTTTTATTGACCATATTCTTGAAAACGAATTGGGAGCCAATGAAATACCAAGGTTTAGAGCAAAATTTAAAAATACCAAAATCATCCTTTTAACTGGGATAAAAGACCTCGAACTAATTGAATTCGCCTTTTCAAATGGTGCAGATAAATTCCTATTAAAAAATGAGGAATTGAACAATCATTTAAAAACATTGTTTTCATAAATTCAATTTAAGATTATTCTAATCTCAAGAATTAACACTAAATTGGAGATTCAATTCAAACTTTGAGAAAATTCTCTGAAAACAAGAACAATGAGCGACCAAGCCGAATTAAATGAAAACATGCTCGTTATTGAGGCTACGGGTAAAACACCCTATATTAAAGTCGATAAAAAAGAAGGCCTAATTGAACTTAGAGGGACTTCTATTCCAGAAAATACGAGAGAATTCTATTGGCAATTCAATAGATGGATGGTCGAATACACGAGTAATCCCGCACCAAAAACAAAAGTGAAATTCGCGTTAATGTACATGAACAGTAGTTCTGCCGTAATTATCACCAGAATGTTGAGAATGATTGATGACATGATCGGTTTGAAAACAGAAGTCTCTATAGATTGGTACTACGAAAATGATGATCTTGAAATGAGAGAAATTGGAGAATATTATGATGAAGTCATGAACTGCGAAATAAATCTTATAGCGGTAGACCGACTCTAACGGGTAATTTTATCCATTCAACCCCCTGTATTTAGTTGCTAATCGATTTTATATTTTTAATAGAATTATTTGCAATATTTTTGACCCCAAGGAATAAAAAGTATGAGTAAAATTTTCATAGAAGAATCCTTCAAAACACCAGAAATTAAAGGTGACGCACAATTGGGACAATTAAGCCTTAAAGGCAGAAGCTTGCCTGAAGATGCAAAGACCTTCTATCAACCCTTCAAAAAATGGTTGCAAGAATTATATTCGAGTCCATCTGACTCAATTGATGTCGTAATAGAATTAGAATATTACAATACAGCGTCCTCAAAACTTATCGTCAATATGTTATTGAGTTTAGAAAAACTCCAAAGCTCTAAAAAAGTTTCAGTTCTTTGGCTTTATGATGAAGATGACATAGAAATGGAAGAGACTGGTCAAGATTTTAAAAACTTAATTGGAGAAATGATCGTAATTAAATCTAAAACCAATGACTAAATCTTACGTAAGATAAAAGTTGACAAGAAGCCAATGCTACCCAAACTCAATAAAATAGTGCTATTTCTAACAATTATGTTAGTCGGGAACAGCTATGCTCAATTGGCTGGTTATCATTTCTACAAAACAATTACGATTCAAAGTAGTCAAGTTGCTGGGGCGGGACCTCATACCAATTTCCCGATACTAATTGATGAAATTGATAGTGACTTAGCATCCGTTGGTAATGGAGGTAAAGTTCAAAACATGAATGGTTTCGATATTGCCTTTACCGCAGCTGATGGCAGCACGCTTTTAGAGCACCAAATTGAACGATATGATCCTACGGATGGAAATTTCCAAGCTTGGGTAAAAATACCAACACTCAGTTCCGCTACTAATACTGTAATTCGAATGTATTATGGTAACGGATCTGTAGGTACTGACCCTAGCACGACAAATGTATGGGATGCTAACTTTGCAGCTGTATATCACTTGACTGATGATTTTGTTGACAAAACAAGTAATTCAAATGATTTTACAAACTTTGGAACAAGCAATAACGGATTCGCGAAAATTGCAAAATGTAGGGATTTCTCTACTTCAGATTATATGACGGCACCTAGCCACAGTTCGATCGCACTAAGCGGAGATGTGACATTGTCCACTTGGATTCAGCCAGATGTCATTCAAACGGTTGATCCTTTAGATAATGCACTCATAGGGATTGGTGGAATAGGAGATATTCTTGACGGAAACCATCTGTACTATCTGAATATCAATGCTGACAATACAATAAGCATGTTATGGGAGTTTGGGGTTCTTGGTACTGATGTGGTAGTTACCTCTTCCGCACCTGTGACATTCCCGGGATCCGGCTATACTTTTATCACCGCCACAAGAGATGTTTCTGCTAATACCGTAACATTTTATCAAGATGGCATTCAACTTGGTAGCACCCAAACCTATGCGACGGACCCAAGTACGGGCCTATTGAGCTTTATTGAACTTAGACTTGGAACAAATCAACAATTCACAAATTTGGATTTTGATGGTGATCAAGACGAAGTAAGAATTTCTAACATTGTTCGATCTGCTGATTGGATACTCACCGACTTCAATACGATAAACGATCCTTCAACTTTTTATATAAAAGGACCTCAAACAGAGTCTTGTGACCCAAGCTTCACTTATACCGATCTACAATATTGTGAAGGTGCTGCATTGATGCCTGTCCCAACTATTAGCGGAGATGCTGGAGGGACATTTTCTTCAACACCGGCAGGTCTCAGTTTAAACCCCTCAACCGGTCAAATTGATGTATCATCTTCAAGCGTTGGATCATATGCTGTAACATATACAATTACTGCCTGCGTATATGATTCTACCCTTACAGTAGATATAGTTGCCGTTGATGATCCTGCTTACCTTTATTTATCATCAACGTATTGTACAAATGATGCTGACCCGACAGCTATTATCACTGGAACGGCAGGCGGAACTTTTTCAGGTCCGGCACAACTGGCATTGAACACTTCAACTGGCCAAATTGATTTATCAGCATCTACTCCAGGAGGTCCTTACACGATAAAATATGTTACTCCTGGTCCTTTATGCAAAGACTCCGCAACTTTTGATATTACGATATTTGATGCCGCAGAGGCAGCATTTAATTATACGGCAGGACAATTTTGCCTAGACGGCACAGTAGAATCTCCCACTATTACAGGTCTTACTGGAGGTAATTTCACTGCATCTCCAGCTGGAATAGTAGTAGATTTTAGTAGCGGCGATTTGAATCTTGGAACTTCAAACGCGGGACTTTATGACGTTTATTACGATTCACCAAACGGTTGTGTGGATACGTTTGCACTCAACTTAATAGATTTGGATGATGGGGCTTTCACATATGCGCAACCTAGCTATTGTCATGAGGCTGCTGATCCGACTCCAACAATCACAGGTACTACTGGTGGAACTTTTTCAGAACCAACCGGAAACTTATCATTAAATACCTCAACTGGAACAATCGATTTAAGTGCTTCTACTCCGGGAGCAACATATACAATAACTTACACTACTCCTGGTCCGGACTGCCCTGTAACAGAAACCTTTAACCTTACAATAATTGCAATGGGTGACCCTTCGTTTAACTATTCGCAAACAACTTTCTGCGAGTATGACTTAGATCCTGTCGCAAATATTACAGGAAGTAATGGCGGAACATTTTCTGAACCCACTTCTTCGCTAACCTTGAATGCTTCGGATGGAACAATTGATGTAAGTGCTGGACCAACAGGAATGTACTGGATTGTTTATACAACTTCTGGACTGTGTCAAAAATCAGACTCAGTTCAAATAACTATAAATCCAGATGATGATGGCAGTTTTAATTATTCTCAAATAATGTATTGTGTAGATGAAACGGACCCAACTCCTACTATTTCTGGAACCACTGGCGGAACTTTCTCTGAGCCATCTGGAAATCTTTCATTAAATACCTCAACTGGTGAAATTGACTTATCGGCATCTACACCGGATGCGACTTACACCATTACATACACCACTCCAGGCCCAAATTGCCCCGTTAGTGAAACATTTGATGTCACCATAACTTCTTTAGAAGATGCTTCTTTCACTTATCTTTCAAATAACTATTGTCAGGATGAGGTAAATCAGTTTCCAACAATTACCGGTGTTGCAGGAGGATCATTTACTACAACAAGTAGTATTGCACTGCTGAATGGAACAACTGGAGAAGTGGATATCATGGCAACTCCAGTGGGAGGACCCTATACAATTTATTATACAACACCTGGCCCAACTTGCCCAAATGTAGATAGTTTCGATATTAGCGTAGGTCTCGTTGAGGACCCTTCGTTTAGCTATTTGCAAACTGATTATTGTGTGAACGAAACCAACCCTGTTCCAACAATTGACGGAACGACTGGAGGAGTTTTTACTGCAGGTTCATCTGTTACTATTAACGCTGGTGACGGCACAATCGATTTATTTAATTCAACCCCCGGAGGACCTTACGCTATTACCTATACAACTCCTGGACCGGCATGTTTACGAGACAGCATTTACTTTATAACTATTTGGGCTATAGACGACCCAAGCTTTCAATATTCTTCAAATAATTATTGCGAACTAGACGCCAATCAGCTACCTACACTTACCGGAGTGTCCGGCGGAAATTGGAGTATCAGTCCTACAGGATTAACTATTGATGCTTCTAATGGTGAATTGGATATCAATAATGGGCTCACAAATACCACCTTTACAATACAATATGTTACCAATGGTATGTGTATTGACAGTACTACTTTTGACATTACAATTGATGACGCTGTAACTGCTGATGCTGGTCCCGATCAAATTCTAAACATTCAAACAGAAACTCAATTAGAGGCTGTTGATCCAACAATTGGATCTGGCCAATGGACAGTTTCAAATGATGCTCAAATAGAAAATCAATTGGACCCCTACTCTAATATTAACAATTTGCCCTCTGGTGAAACTTGGTGTTTTTGGACGGTTTCTAATGGTGTATGCCCAAGTGCTACTGACACTATGAGGATTCAAGTAAACGACTTAGCTGTTCCAGATGTTATCACTCCAAACGGTGATGGTTTCAATGATACGTATGTAGTACCTGGAATTGAGAATAAGATAAACACCATTGAAATATTGAACCGTTGGGGACAAACTGTTTTCAAACAAGAAAACTACCAAAATGATTGGCAGGGGACAGATATGAACGGCGAACCTTTACCAGACGATACCTATTTCTTTATTATAACTATAGAAGATGAATCCAATCAAAGTGGATTCATAGTAATCAAAACGTGAAAAAATTAATCTTCATATCAATACTGCTATTGGGTGCTAAGGCTTATGGCCAATTCACACCCTTGCAAAGTCAATACCTCTTTAACGGCATTGGCCTGAACCCTGCTTACACAGGTAGTGAAGATGCTTTTAGCATTTCTGGTTCTTTTAGGGGACAGTGGTTAGGTTTAAAGGGCGCACCTAGAACCGAAACTTTAACGGCACATACCCCACTTAAGAATTTAAGTTCAGCTGTGGGCCTTCAAGTTTTTGCAGATCAAATAGGTGTTGACAGAAATACGGGATTCTTTGCCTCATACGCCTACCGTCTGAAATTTGAGAACTCAACGTTAGCTTTCGGTGTTGCAGCAGGAATGAATATGGTAAAAACCAATTTCACTGAACTCAGTCCAACAGATGAATTTGACCCACTTTTACAAGGCGATACACCCTTAAGCATTTTACCTGATTTTAGTTTTGGTATGCATTTTTACAGTAAAAGAGCTTTCGCAAGCTTTGCTGTTCCTCAATTTTTATCGCACAAATTAAACGGAATGAAATATCGAATAAGCAATGACTTTTCTGATTATAACTACACCCTTGGAGGAGGATACAAATTCGATTTGTTTAGAGAAGGATCGATAAAACCATCAATTTTGGCTAAATATAAAGTTGGAAGACAAATTCAATTTGATTTTAATTTAATGGTGGCTTTTAATCCAGGTTTAGAAATAGGTTTGGCGTATAGAACTTCAGAAGCGGCCATGTTACTAGTAAAAGTTAATCCAACCAAACAATTTCAGATCATGTATTCTCTTGGGATACCAATGAACTCACTTTTATCATACACTTACGGTTCACACGAAATTGGAATAAAGTATAATTTTAAATACGTTACAAAGGCACAAAACCCAAGATTTTTAGGATGGTAAAGAATCTTTTAATATTTATTTTTTGTGGATTGAGCGCTGTTGTATTTGGTCAATCTTATTCAACAGATAAAGTTGAAATTGATACAAAATCTAATGTGTTTTGCCCTGCATATTTTGGCGGAGATATCCTTATATGCTCAGATGTTCGGTCAAGAATATTTCCAACAATCATAGATAAAAACAATGCTGAACCCGTGGATATCTATCGATTAGATGCATCTAAGCTAGTTGAATTTGATCAATCTTTTAGAACAACTTTCAATGATGGTCCTGTTAGTTTTGATGAAAATCAGAATGTCGGAGTAGTATCTCGTAACCAAAATAATAACGTACCTAAAAGACTGGCACATATCGCAGACAACAATTTAGGATTATATACCTATTTTAAATGGTCGAATCAATGGAGCAGTCCTGAAGCTTTTCCTTTCAACGGTCCTGAATACTCCTGCACTCATCCCTCATTATCTGCGGATGGTAAAACACTATATTTTGCAAGTAACATGCCTGGAGGTCAAGGCGGATTTGATATCTATGAATCAAAATTGGTTGATTCTAAATGGCAGAAACCTGTAAACCTTGGAAAATCTGTAAACACCTCTTCAGATGAAGTATTCCCTTCCATTTCACAGTCAAAACTCAGTTTTTCTTCAAACCGAAGTGGCGTAGGTGGGTTAGATTTGTATCTCTATGATTTGGGGTCAGAAAAATCTGCTAAAATCCTTGATACAACTATTAATACTCCAGCTGATGAATTTTCTCTTATCTCAAAAAACAATTTTCAATCTGGCTACTTCTCTAGTAATAAAAATGGGAAGGATGAATTATTCAAATTCAAATTGGAATTGCCTCAGTTTGGCCCATGCGATTCTTTAGTTGAAACTTATTTCTGTTATGAACTTACGGAACAATACGCTATGGATTTAGGTACTTCAGAAGCTTTGGTATATATGTGGAATGTAAACGGAGAAAGAATTCCAGGAATAACTATTGATTATTGTTTTCCAGAACCTGGAGATTATGAAATAACCTTAGACATTATCGATACGATTGTCAATCAAACCTTTTATGAACAAAGCTATTACTATCTTTCTATACAATATCCCGAGCAACCCTACATAGAGTCTCCTGACACCGTAAAAGTTGGAGAATCATTCGATATGGATGCAAGCAAAACTAATCTGCCAAATTTATTGATTGATGAAAATGATTATTACTGGAATATCGGAACAAGTGCAAATTATCGTGGACTGAATGTCAAGCACAGTTTTGATAAACCTGGAATTTATGATATTCAGTTAGGAATTGTTGGATTTGACAATGAACAAGAAGTTGCCGCATGTGTGTACAAAACAGTTGTTTGTACTGATCAAAAAGGGTTCATTCCAACGGACAGAGTAATTGAAAAGTTGAATTTGGTTGAGAATACGAACGAAACGGAAATAGTTGAAGAAAAACACTATTATGCAGACCCTAAAGACTCATTAAACACCTTTTACGGTGTAGAATTTGCTTCAGAAAAAGAAGAATTGGCTGCAGATGATTTCAGATTTAAATTGGTAGAGACTTTTGGAGAATACAGTTTAAAATACATTGAAGAAGAACAGCTCTATGTATATTATTATGGTGAATTCGAAACTCCAATGGAAGCGTATGAATTTTGGATTAAAATGCAGGAAATTGGTTTAGAAGATGCTGTAGTAAGGTCATTTATTGAAGAAAATCTTGATTTTAAACTGGAGGATGTTTTTATTTTGAACAATGTTAAATTTGATAAAGGGAAGTGGAATATTCTTCCTGAAGCAATTCCCGAACTGAATCGAGTGATCGATATTATGAAAGCAAATGAAAATATCTTACTTGAAATTTCCGCATATACAGATAATAGTAACACCTTTGATTTCAACATGAAGCTTTCCAATAAAAGAGCAAAATCCGTTGCTAAATACATATCAAACGGGGGCATAGAAATGGATAGAATTTCAACACAAGGTTTTGGTGAAGGAAATCCAATTGCTTCAAACGATACCGAACAAGGTAAGGCTCTGAATAGAAGAGTTGAATTTAAATTGGTATTACCATAATTGGAACGGTTATTGAATAGTCCATGAAAAATACATTTATGAAAAAAAGTTTACTCGTAATCTCCTTGTTTTTAGGATTAAATAATTCCATGGCACAAAGTGTTCCTTCGGTTGAAGAAAATATTCCTTTTTTAGTAACCTTCGGATCTGATGCGGCAACCTCATGGGGAGATGATGACTTTTGTCAAATATTCTTTTTTGTTATTCCAACCACCCACAAAGACCCAGTCTATATCAGAGTTTTTGATCCAGGAACTGGAGGCAAGTATGATGAACAAAAAGGAGCTTTTAATACTTCTACGAAATTTTCTGTTTATGGAGGTGCGGGATGTATCACCAATAAAGATGCTCGTGGAGCGAATCCTACAGGAAATTATAAAAGTGGGAATTTGTTAGATTCAAAAACTTTTACCGATCAATATGATGATGAATGGTATACTTTTGGACCCTTCAACCCTACTTCAGGTGAAAATGCTCCCAAATATGGCGGATATATTATTAAAGTAATCGCTCAGGGAAAAAGTGGAGATGATGGCAACTTATATCGTTATTTTTTAAGTACCTCTGCATCAAAAAATCAAGAAATTGAAGGAGGGAACGCTTTTACCTATGAATATACTTTCAGAATGCACGAAGACCCTAAAGAGGTGTCGCACGTTTATCCTTATATCGATAAAAGAGTGATTTCTGTAAAGCAGGGTAATTTCGATTGGGATTATGACGGTGATCTAAAAATTGTCACAAATACTCGTTACGCAGTACATCTTAAAAAATCAGGACAAGGAAACTGGATGAGAAGTGAACATAAGGTACTTGCCAATGAAAAGGAATCTTCTTTTGACGTACAGTTTCATAAAAATAAATCCAAACCTGCAAAAAATAACAATGTAAGTTTCTATATTACCAACCAATATGGTGAAATGATGCCCTTCAATACGATACCTATTGGCGGAATTCCTAAACCAAAATCTAATCTACAGGTAAAACCGAAAGACAGATAATGCACAAAAAACTTCTTCTTTACTTTCTTGTTTTAATTGGTTTTTGTGCCACTAGTCAAACTTATAGGTTTAATCAGTATACTACCGAAGATGGAATTTCTCAAAACTTTATTTATTCCATTAATCAAGACAATAGTGGTTATTTATGGGTAGGAACTGGGGAAGGATTGTGCAAATTTGACGGTAGAAATTTCACAACTTTAAATTCTAATGAAGGGTTGGCTGAAGATGTCATTACCTGTTCCCACGTAGATAAAAAAGGTGTTCAGTGGTTGGGTCATAATGAAGGCGGAATTACTAAACTCACCAACAATAAAATTACCGCTCTTGACACAAGAGACCTCAATAAAAGTAAAATTAACGCCTTTGCTTCTTCAGATGATGCCGTTTTTTTTATCTCGCAAAATACAGGGCTTTACTCAATCGTAGATGATAAAATCGAGAAAATTGGATCGTTTAACTTTGATAATTTCTTTTCATTAGCATGTATTGATAATGACAATATTCTTGTTGGAACGGATGAAGGTCTATTACACATAAGAAAAGACGGTCAAGCATGGAAAACAGTAAAAAGCCATAAAGAAGATATGTGGTTTTCTGTACTTTCCAAATCAAATGAATCAGGAATCTATTTAGCCGGAACTAAGTCTGATGGTTTATACAAAGTAAGAATCCATGAAGGATCAGTTCAATTTTCAAGTTGGGACGGAGAAAGAGACCTAAAGGATATCGAAATCCAATCTATCATACAAGATCAAGACAATAATATTTGGTTAGGGACTTTCGGTAATGGTTTAATAAAAATTCACCTTGACAGCATAGGAAATATTAAAAACGAATACACCTTCTATAATGAGGAAACGGGTATGCCAAGTAATTTTGTTAAATCCGTTTTTCAAGACAGAGAGGGCAATATTTGGATAGGTACATTCGGTGCAGGTCTCGCAACCCTCATTGATGACTTCTTTACTTTTTATTCTCACTCCCCTAACGAAATAGGGAACAATGTCTCTTCCATATGGATAGATGATAACAATAAATGGTATGGAGTTGAGAACGGATTAATACGTATCAATCTAAATCTTGAGGAGGGCTATAAATTTTATTCCGAAGGCAGTGATTTAACAAATGATGTTGTAACTACCCTCTATGAAAGAGATTCGGTTTTATGGATCGGGACACGAAAATCGGGTGTTTATTATTTCGACTATAGAAATGAGAAAATAAAAAAATTACCGATTGACTATGGTAGTCTTCAAAACAGAATTAATCAAGTATCAGCAGATGAAACAAGGGTTTGGATTGCAACTGAAGGTGGATTAATCGTATACGATATAAGAAATGAATCCATGAATTTATTTGATACAGAGATGGGATTAGCGCATAATGCTATCAAATCTGCTTGTGTTGCCAGTGACGGAAAAGTTTGGATGGGCACACATAGCCGATTCATCTATTCCCTTCATAATTCTTCAATTCAAGAGTTTGAAATCACCAATTCTGGGGAGCTTGAAATCGTATCTATAACTGAGCGAGCAAATGGTGAAATATGGTTTGCCACTGCTGAAAACGGTGTTTATAAAAAAGTAGGTCGTAAATTCATTCATTTTGGTATTTCTGAGGGATTAAAATCGAATTACTGTTATGCAATTCACGAAGACGCCCGCCAAAACATGTGGATCGGACACAGAGGTGCTCTAAGTAAAATCAGTAATGCAAATGGTGAAATAGTAGTTTATGATCATAAATCAGGAATAAAAGATCAGATTAATCCGAACGCAATGTTTTTGGATAATTCTGAATATTTATGGATTGGTACAGACGGCGGTTCAATAAAATATGATCCTTCTAAAGACAGAGAAAACACTGTTCCACCTGTTACAAACCTTTTACAAGTCAGAATTGGTGATCAAGCCTATGATATTGATCAAGAAATAAACCTTCCGTATAATAATTACAGAATTGAATTCGATTATATCGGAGTTAGTTTTAAAAACCCTGAAAATGTCTCTTACAAATTCAAACTTGATGGGTATGACGACATTTATTCAAACCCTACTAAAGAACTGTCGGTAACCTATGGTAGAATATCTGATGGAGAATACACCTTCAATGTAGTGGCATGTAATGGAGAAGATAATTGCAGTGAGGTGCCAGCTCAAATAAAAATAAAGGTTGCTGCACCCTATTGGAAAACATGGTGGTTTTACCTCGTTGTAGTGGTCCTAGCCTCTGCTCTCGTTTTCTTAATTATCCAGGTAAGGGTTAAAAGACTTAAGGCGCAACAAAAATATCTCGAAGAGCAACTGGAAATTAAAACGAAAGAGGTTGTTGAAAAGGCAGATAAAATTGAAGAGATCAACAAAGACCTTACAGCAAGTATTAACTATGCTGAGAGAATTCAATCTTCTATTTTACCAAAACAAGAAGTACTTGATGAATACCTTCCAAATTCATTTATCTTTTTTAGACCAAGGGATGTTGTTAGTGGTGACTTTTACTTTATAAGAGAATATGATGAAAAGTTAATTGTTGCATGTTGTGATTGTACTGGACATGGTGTTCCTGGTGCATTTATGAGCATGATTGGATCAACAACTTTAAGAAACATCTACAAACTAATGGAGAAAACCGGAGAATGGTTGACGCCAGAAAAAGTACTGGAAGTTTTGGATATGGAAATCCAGAAAATTCTACACCAAAAAACTCAATTAAACGCCGAAGAAGATTTCTTTAGGTCACGAGACGGTATGGACATGACCCTGTGTGAAATAAACACTAAAACCAATGAGGTACTGTTGTCGGCAGCTAAAAGACATTCTTTT
>JAUHXX010000333.1 GCA_030426825.1 Bacteroidia bacterium
CAACCTAAGTCTGTTGAATTTGCTTTTTAAGCGGTGTATTGGGCAGGTATTTCTTCTGCCAAAAAATAAACGTTAAACTTCCTATAAAATACATGACGCCATCCAGAAGATCTGCTGTGTACTGGCTATGTTGTAAGGGTAAATAATATTCAAAATAGACGGTCCAATAAGCAGTTATGCTTAAAATGAACCAAATGGGCAGGCGTAAATACTTGTGTTGTGTTAAGCGAAGAATCAATAGTAAAAGACCCAAAACCAAAGGCATTGCACACAGATCCGTTAAATAAAATGACATCCATTGAAATGGAACAGCATTGATTTTTTCAAGCAATTGAACAAACGCATAAACGAGTGCAAAGGATATGAAATATAAATATTTCATTAGCCGTTTGCCATTGCCGTTAACCAGGCCAAAAAGGCACCGATTGCGCCGATAAATAAAAATATGGAATAAACAATGTGGTAGGCAATACGCACCAATAGGTACTTAGAATTCTTAGCTCGCTCTTGATAGATTTCGAGTTTGGTTGGCTCCCTAGCAGCTTCTTCAGCGGCAAGACGCTCTTCTCTTTTTTTATCAAGCGCCTTAGGAGATAACGCTTCACCACAGTTTTTGCAGTAATCTTCAGCCTCATTCCAGGTTTGGCATTGTAGACATTTTCTTTCAATCATAACACAAAAAAACCCTGAAGCGAGCTGAGTCGTTCAGGGTTATCAATTTTATATGTTCGTATTCTTAGACAACTTTAACATTAACGGCGTTTAAACCTTTCTTTCCATCTTGTAACTCAAACGTTACTTCATCATCTTCACGAATTTCATCAATTAATCCAGAAATATGAACGAAATGTTCCTTCTTAGATTCGTCATCTATAATGAAACCAAAACCTTTGCTTTCATTGAAGAATTTTACTTTCCCTTTATTCATTGTATTTATTTTAGATAAAAATAATTAAAAATTAATTCTGCGCCAGCTTCTTGTTGATGAAATCATCCAATTGTCCATCTAACTCTACAAGCGCTTAAATTGTATTAACAAAAAAGGGAGCAATTAAATTGCTCCCTAACCCTTAACCTGTAATCGTCTTATTTGACTGTTTTACATCTATATAAACGGGATGACTTATAAAAGGTTTCAATTTTATTTTTTTAATTTTGAAAGATGAACCCAAAACTGCTTATTCTTTGCCTTTTTTTTATGGCTAAAATGTCTGTTAACGGACAGTATAGCTTTGAACAAAAGATCACACTGTTACTGGAAGTAGAAGATAATCCAGTTTTGACTAAAAGGGCAATAAATACCTTAACTGAATTTAAAGTCTCTTTAAACAAGTATTCGAAGCTCAAGCCTAAAAAAAAGGTGTCTAAAATTTATACAGCAGTAAAAAAGGAATACCTTAGAAACTACCGTAATGGGTCTTTATTCCCCGACCTATTTAATAAGAACACGTACAATTGTGTTACCGGAACAGCTTTATTGTCTATCATTTTTTCTGAATTCGATATTCCTCATCAAATTGTTGAGCTGCCACGGCATGTCTATATCCTGGCATATCCAGAAACTGAGGCTATCGGAATTGAGTCAACAGCAAGTCATAATGGAATATATCCTTGGATGGAAAAAAACAGTGTTCAAGCCCTTTCTTTTTTGGTACGTAGTGATCAAATTACGGCTGATGAAATTGCAATACGCGGAGCTGAAAATGTGCTCGTTGAAGAGTATTACGAAAATCAAGATTTAAATTTTGAAAATCTTATCGGCATTCATTTCATAAATGCTGCTCTTAACGAAATAGAACGAAAAAACTCAAAAAGAGCAGTTGAACTGATAGAGAAATCTAAAGCGTATTATATTTCACCCATAACTGAAATGATCGAAGGTGGTATCTACTCTGAACTAATTTCTGATACCGAATACAAAGACATTAACTTACCCGATTATGTTACTGCTTTCTATAATTTACTTGAAAAGCCATCAGCAAAAAATCACTGCGAATCTTTCTACAGAATGATTTTAGAAGAAGCACTATTCAATAGAAATGATCGCGTTTTTTTGGACACCTCAAGATATCATGCCGCGAGAAATATAGCTGATTCAGTAGATCGAGACAATTTTCTTAGCTTGAGTTATATTGAAGAAGCTAGATGGCACGCCACCAAAGATCGTCACAATGAGAGTTTACAGGCTGGTATAAACGGACAAAACCTCAATCCTTCAAATCTTATTTTTGAAGACATTATCACTCATGAATTACGTTCATATGCATATGACCTTTTCGAGTATGATTATATTGAAATTGACTCTATTTTATCTCCGATTATTGAGCAAAACCCCACCGTTATGAAGAACCTTGAATTTGCTGAGTTTTATATTGGATTTTACTATGAAACTGCTTCTGAGGCCTTTTATAATAGTGATGAAAAAATTGGGCTTCTATTAAAACAGAAGTGTGAATCCTTGTTAGAACAGGCACTGGTTCACCATAAAAACCTTAACATGACTCTATTTCAAGCTGAATTGTACGGCGATATGGCGAGCTATTACTATCGTGAAAAAGATTACGATAACGCAGAAAAGTGGATTTTACTTGCCATGGAAACTTCTGATGATTCTGAAGCCTATAAGAACAGGTATAACTACATGAAGTATAGATTCTAACCTTCTTTCTTTTCAAAAGTCTTCAGCTCGAATGTTTCTCCATCAAAAACGCCATAAGTAAAATAGCTGATCCAATCTCCTAAATTGATGTATTGCGCACCATCTTTCAAATCAAACTCAATGGGTAAATGTCGGTGTCCGAAAACGTAATAATCTCGGTGCTTTTCGGTTTGTTTGTCTTTGCAATATTGAATGAGCATCTCTTTTTCTTCACCGTAAAAAGTAGCGTCAGAATTACCAGTTGCCGCCCTACTCTTTCTTGACATAAAATTCGCCAAACCGATTCCAAAATTTGGATGGAATCTGGCAAAAAGCCATTGTGATATCTTAGACCTAAATACTCCTTTAATGAATTTGTACGATCGATCTCCAGGGCCTAAACCGTCTCCATGACCAATAAAGAACTTCTTTCCAAAGTATTCACGCTCAATTTCAGTAGTATGCAATTCAACTCCTAATTCTTTCGGAATGTAATCGAAAATCCACATGTCGTGATTTCCAATGAACCAATGCACTTTGATTCCAGCATCCGTTAATTCAGCAATTTTGCCTTGAATTCTCACGAAACCTTTAGGAATAGCTCGTTTATATTCAAACCAGAAATCAAAAACATCTCCTAAAAGATAAATTTCTTCTGCTTCGTCTTTAATGGAATCTAGCCATCTGATGATCTTTTTTTCACGAATCAAACTATCCTCATAATTGGGCGCACCCAGATGAAAGTCAGAAGCAAAAAAGATTTTTTTGTTAGCCATTTAGCCCAATTGATTAGTGCCCAAATATAGCGCTTAATTGCTTTTCAAGCTCAGGACCTCTAAGATTCGTACCAATCACTTTGCCTTCTTTATCGATTAGGACAGTGAATGGAATTCCTTTAACGGCATAATCTTTAGCAGCAATTGATTGCCACTTTTTTAAATCACTCACATGACTTGGCCAGATGAGTCCGTCTTGCTCAATGGCTTGCATCCACCTTCCTTTATCGTGATCTAAAGAAACAGAATAAACTTCAAAACCGTCTTTGTTGTACTTATTGTAATTCTTTACCACGTTAGGATTCTCTGCTCTGCACGGTCTGCACCATGAAGCCCAGAAATCAATCAACACCACTTTACCTTTTAAATCTGATAACTTAATGGTGTCTCCTTCGGTGTTGGGTAAGCTGATTTCCTTAGCCGGATTACCAGGGC
>JAUHXX010000334.1 GCA_030426825.1 Bacteroidia bacterium
TCTAAACAGGGAGCTTCTGACTTGGTTAAGGGATTATAATGAGCCACTAGCAAACGAGAAAAAAATACAGTTTTATGGATATGATATCCCTGGATGTGCTCCTAATCCAGTCACCGAGAATGCACGGTTCGGTTTGAATTATGTGCTAGATTTTTTACAAGAAAATGACCCAGAACTTTATGGTTCTTATTCCCCTAAATTTGAAGAAGTCGTTCCATTGTTGCATATTAAAGACCAGCATGATTCGGATGAATTACACTTTTGGGATATTGATTCGGTTCAATGGAAAAGCTTGTTTGCTGATTTAGATGAACTTGAGTCTGAATTGAACTTACGAAAAGAACAGTACAATAGAGAAGTTGGAGTAGAAGAGTTTGTTTGGGTGCAATTGGCAATGAAAGGAGCAAGACAAAACGTTGAGTTTCTTCACAGCATTGGTAACTCTGATTATGACTATAGTCCAAGAGAAAAAGGACAATTAGACAATATAAAATGGTTGTTAGATAATAAGCCAGGTAGCCGAATAGCAATATTTGCACATCTTGCACACATAGCTAAAGAGCTTCATATGAAAACCGAGAATGGCATGGTTGTCCCAATGGCAGGTGAGTATATTAAAGAGGAGTTTGGGGATGATTATGTTGTCATAGGAAATTTTTACAGAAAACTCGATTGGTTTGATAACGATCCCATTGTATTAAAGGACAGTTTAGTGGCCAATGAGCTGCAAAAATATGAGATGAAGAACTTCTTCATGCAACTAGATAAATCAGACACTATCTGGCAGAAAGAATGGCCTGTTGGTAAATCTTCAAGTGGAGGACAGGTTTACATGGTTCCCAATGAAGCAGTTGATATAGTTTTATACAATGACGTTCAGACTTGGCTGTATCATTACCAGGAAGATTAATTGTTTCTAACATTCATGTTAAATTTTGCAATTTTTAGATAGCCGAACTGAGTACGTTGGAGTTCCGCCGTTATCAATCAACGCAGCTCCAGCGAAGTTGATGATGGCACCCCAGGATAGTGGACACGACCTGGGCGAGGAAAAGCGTTGGCCAAGTGTCGGACGTGTTATTTACTTATTTTGTTAACGTTTGTTTTCTACCCCTTTATTTCCGCAAAAATTACTTCAAGATCTGCACTATCCAGCCATGACAAGAATGATTCTGGTGAAGAAATTAATTCATTTACTTCCTGTTGATAGGTCGAAATTAAGTCCATATCAAATTCCAAGTCATAGAATGACTGTAGAGCTTCATGTTTTTTGAAAACAGGAGTTTCTTTATTCCAAAAATATTCCAGTGGTCCCCAAGATTTGGTGATTTCTGTGTTGTTCTTGTTTCCCAAGTAAACGCAAGGCATGTCATATCCTTCATGTTGAATTTTAACAATCAGTCCATCATTGTTTATCATTGAAACATGTCCTTCTGATTCATTCAGTATTTCGAAATTCAATTCAGGTAGACTAGCTGCAGCTTTAAGTTTAAGCTGGTTAAAAAGTGGATGTTCTGGCCAATCGAATGACATTCTTGAGTAATTATGAATGAATGTTAACGTTAGACTAAATATAATGCTTTCTCAGGAGCTTCAGCATAGGAGTTATGCAATCTTTGGTGCATCTTATCATAGTTCTATCTTAGGTGAAGATAGCTACTCTGATTACTTTTTTACTTACAGATATTTATCAAAGTATATTTTTTCATCTATACCATATATATCGTTATGATTAAGAACCGCTTCAATGGTGTTAATCTTGTGATGTTGCCCGATTCATTTTTTCAAATTCAGTGGTAATCAAATCCACCAGATCATCATATTTTATTTTTAATCGAGAGGGAGCTATTAAAATGGGAGAACCATGAAATTTAAATGCTTTGCTCATATGTGGTCGCATCACTTTCTTTCCCTTATTAATGTATTTTTCGGGCTTATCTACCATTACAACGACACTTTTAATAGGTCCGTTTTTAACTTTTTTTACTCCAGTTATGTCATTCCATTCAACCAGTTCAGGATAGGTAGCATTTGAGATATCCGTTATTCCGTTTTCGTCAATAATTAATCCCGGTTTTTTGGAAAACAATTTTCGTCCCACTAAGATCATCAAAAAGAATCCTATTCCCGCAGCTATAAAACCAATGGTTCGAATAGAATCGGGACTATTGTATTTTGAAGTTTTGGTAACAAGTTGTTCAGGATACTGTGTGGCGTAAAGACCACTAATAAGAAGAGTTAGCAGAATAATGAGGGGTAGGGCCGTCTTTACTTTACTTACAGGGATTTCAATTTTTGTACTCATTTCTATAAATTTAAATTCAATGCTAACTAACGTTTGACTAAAGTTAGCCATTTTTAGATGGCGCCCTCGCTTTTGTATAGCTTCAGCGAAGCAAAGCGTTGGTGTGATAGCTATGTCTTGGAGCCTTTTAGCATTGTTTTACTTAAGTTCTATTTCTAATACATTGCCATATGAGTTTTGATCTCCGTCCTTATACAGCCAATGTGCTAAAAAATTTTCATAAGTGAATGCAAGTAAACCAACTTCTGGGTCTGAAACCTTCACCAAATCCTCATTAAATTCGTAAACAATAACAAAATGATTGTAGTTCCAGTGAACAACTATTGGTAAATGCATACCTACGAGTAAACTCAAATCCACAACTTGATGGTCAGCCTTAAAACCCATTTTTTCTGCAGCCTTTTCTAATTGCTTAAAAGTTGTTCCACTGGTATCAGTTCCTGCTAGCTTTTCAATGTGGCTCAATGAAAAATACATATTGTTGTAATCGGCTATTGCTTTTAAACATGCAGGTCCACAATTATATTCTCTATTCTGAATAAAATATGGGAATGGCGGCGGGTTTCTTGTTGATTCAACTAAAATATTCACGTTTTTAAGTGACTCGAAATTAATTAAGCTTGAGTCCACGCCGACTAATTTGAGTATTTTGAATACTTTATCGTTTAAATGAAAACTTTGGGTTGAGTCAAAAGGATTAGTATATTTTGAAACACTAGAGTTAATTTCATTAGCGATTTCTAGGATCTTTTTTTTGTGGTAGGCAAAGTAAGGTTTCGGTAAACGATTTTCTAAATACTGAATGCGAATGAAATTACAATATGACTGAATATGCCATTCATTTTTAGTACCGAATTGCGTTAACTCTGTAAAATTATTTACCGATTTGGAATATTCCAAATCAAGCTCAGTTACTTTTCGATTTAAGGAGTCTGCCAGAAGACTGTCATGGTAAATATGTTCGGCGAAAACAGCACTTGTCAAAAAATAATTTTTTTCAACGTCTAATGAGCAAATAGTAAAGGCCGATTGGTAGACAAGCTTAGCTGAATCAACTGATGGAATTTCTTCGGAATTGTCTCTAGAGTTATGTTTCTTGCACGATAAAACTGAAATAATAATTCCAATAAACACCCCAATTTTAAACATATTGTAATAACAGCTAACGTTTGCCCAAAAATAGCAATTTATTGCGTGTGAAGAGTGTAGGCAAAGAACCCCGGACCTACCTGCCGGCAGGTACTGTATGTCCACCCGTTATCAGCCTAAGAAGCTTCAGCGCAGTTGATGATGGCACCCCAGGATTTTGTACAAGCTAATGGGAGAGAAGAGTGATGGCAAAAAGGGACGGAAATGATATTTACTTAATATGTTGTGGCTCGTATTCAATTAATTTCTTTTGAAAATCTCCAATATTTATTTTCGTAGTCTCGGAATTCAAGGATTCCAAACTCCAAGTTGAACAAAATTGAAATATTATTTCCTGAACCATGTTCGTCCTGTCCGAGTACATCATAGAACGTTT
>JAUHXX010000023.1 GCA_030426825.1 Bacteroidia bacterium
CCTGAGGAGTCATTTTCAGTTCATGCGAAAGTTAGGATTGCCGAAGTATGATGTTGACTTTGAATAATAATTATACCGATTGGTATATTTTTTATATCTTTGTGCTGTAAATGGCAACAAAGGCAGAATTAACTTCTGAACATATCATTAAAACGGTCGCTCCGATTTTCAATAAACATGGTTATTCAGGCACGTCTATGTCTGATTTAACCAAGGCTACAGGATTAACCAAAGGAGCTATCTATGGTAATTTCACAAACAAAGAGGAACTTGCTTTCGTGGCATTTAAATACAATGTTGATCGTGTAGTTAACCAAATTAGTCAAGAGTTGTCAGCCATTGAATCTCCTTTAAATCAGCTCTACGGCTTAACCAATTTTTACAGAAGGTACCGGGCGTATACTATCGAGTTTGGCGGCTGTCCAATTGTGAATATAGGCGTGGATGCCAATCATGATAATCCTGCTTTGTTGGCGAGAGTGCAAGAAGTAATTTCTAAGCTACAGTATTTAATAACTAAAATGATAGTGAAGGGTCAAGAGGCTGGTGAGATTAAAAAAGATGCGGACGCACAAAAATATGGTAGGCTTATCTATACAATAATTGAAGGTGCAGTGTTTATGACCGTAACTATGAATAACGACACTTATTTAAACGAAATGATGAACCATATTGATGCTGTGATTAAGGCTGAATTGGTTGTTTAAATTTTTTTAACTAAAAAAATACCGAACGGTATAAAAAAAGAAGATATGAAATTGATGATGATAAAAACCTATTTTGGATTGAGTTCACTTTTGGCTCCTGAAAAAACGGGGAAAAAGAGTTTTGACCTGTTTCAAAAGGTTAGAAAGAAATCAGTGCGTGAGCGAGAACAAGACTTCTTTAATGAGGCACGCGCGTTTAAAGTTCACTGTGATAAAGAACCGATAGATTGTTTTGAACTAGGAGATCCGAATGGAAAATTGGTTTTTTTAGTGCATGGATGGGATTCTAATGCGGGAAGCATGTCAAAGCTGGCCTTTAAATTCGCTGAAAATAGATACAGAGTAATCACCTTTAACCTTCCGGGCCACGCTTTTTACAAGTCTTCTTCTACAAATTTATTAGAATGTAAAAAGGCTTTTGAGGCTGTAATTGATTTTATTCAGCCTAAAGAAGTATTTTCTGTGGTGTCTCATTCATTTGGATCAGCTGTTGTTGCGAACGGATTAGCCTCTGGAAAATATGAGGTAGACAAGTTGGTATTTTTAACCAATCCGAATAAGGTAGAGGACATATTTATAGAATTTAAAGAGATTATTGGTTTAAAGAAGAAAGCGTATAAATCTCTTGTCAAACACACCACCAAAATTCTGGGAGCACCTATCAATACTTTAGATGTGGCAACAAATTTGGATAAAATTAACTTTGATAGGCTGTTAATGATACACGATAAACATGATGCGGTTTTACCTTATCAAAATTCATTTGATATCAATTCTGACATTCAAAATTCCCAATTAATCTCTTTTGAAAAAATTGGTCATTATAAAATGTTGTGGAATGAAGAAGTTGTAGGAAGAACTCTGGCCTTCGTGCAAGGGAAAGAGGTCTTATAACTACTTTATAACTACTCTTTTCGATCCCAATTTTTCATTGACACCATTACTAATCATCACAATGTAAGTGCCAGAATTAAGGTCTTCAACGTTGATTGGGTTGGTTTGTGCTCCAAAAATTTTGACCGATTTGATAAGCTGACCGTCTATGGCCCAAATTTCGAAATTATAGCTGTTGTTTGGCCACGAACTTAAGTCAACCAACATACTGTCATCAGCCGGATTCGGATAGATAGAGTAGGTTTCAGCGCTTTCAATTTTATCATCAATGTCAACAGAATTGGTCCCATAACCAAAGGCATATTGTCCTGGTTTGAAATATCCGGTATTGATGAACCCTTTTTTGTCGTAGTAAGATCCTAAAGGAACCATGGTGAAATCATCATGCAATTCCCAATCCGCATTGTTATCTGCTCTATATAAGAGTTTAATACTATCCTCAGTGAATAATTGCCCTCCTAAATCTACTAGCAAGCCATTGTCTAAGTCACCAGTGCTCGATTGTTGTGCATTGAATTCAAACCTTAGTTCACCATCCAAATTATCTAAATTCAATCCATCTATAGTCCAATATCTGTCTGGTGATAAAGCAATATTTGCCGGAGCAGAGCCGTAAGGAGCTATCCAGTTATGGGTCACCCTAAAAAGACAAGAATCTTGAACACTAGTCACTGTAATTCTTGAATTGGCATGTGGCATTTGATAAACAGTTGTAGAGCCAAGTGTTTTAGTCTCTGCAGTTGTTGCATCATTGATTTTGTCATCCATATTAATGCCAATAAAGGTCGGTTCAAATGAAAGCGAGGTAGAGAAATTCATCAAATTACCACTCATAATGACAGTTTCAGTATGCTCATTCCAATTCTCATCCATGAAAGTTACTTCTAATGGTACATTGTTATGATAATTTGAAGCTCCTTTTAAACGTTGAACAATCACGTAGTTCACGTCATAATTAGATCCGTTTTGAACGGCCGATAGGTTCATGGTTGAAAAATGCGAAAATCCAGGATTCATGATCCAATCATTAAAGAAGTCAGTAACATCAACTCCTGAGATGGTATTCATCTGATCTCTAAACTCCTCTGATGACACATCACTTCCACCATATGCCGTCTGGACACTCTGTAAGGCTTCAAAAAATTTAGCGTCTCCCATGTAACTCCTTAAAGTGTGCATGACATCAGCACCTTTGTTATAAGTTGTGGCACCATAGGTATGGTTTAATGGAACAGCATTCAGTGCGTAAAAACCTTCGTCATCAATATGTGCTTTGTGTATCACGTTATAATGATTATCGCGCACATAGGTTTTGTAGGCATCTGTTCCATAAACATCTTCTAAAAATAAACTCTCACAATATGATGCCAATCCTTCATTAATCCACATTTCTTCAGCAGTTTCACAGGTCACCCAGTTGCCCCACCAGTGATGCGAAAGTTCATGTGCCATTAAGGTTTCGTAAACCAATGAACCATTTATCGTTGCTATTGGATATGCAATATTCGTAGCATGCTCCATGGCACCACCTCCAAAAGGCACAAGTACATATCCAACTCTTTCCCAATTATAAGGACCAAAACGATTTTCGTAAGTGCTCATTGCGTTGTTCAAATTCACAAATGAATTCTTGAAATTGGTGGTATCGGCTGCCTTAGAGGTTAGCCAAACAGGAATATTAATTCCTTGAGATGTAGAAAAGTAATTGTCCTCAACATGGGTATATTCAGCAACAGCAATAGAGGCCAAGTAAGTCGGGATGGCTGTATTTAATCTCCAGGTAGTTAAGGTGCTATCGGTACCCACAGATTGAACATTGGTTCTTGTTCCACCACAATAAGCTGTCTGTGCATTATTGGTTAATACTTCAATATCGTAAGTTGCGCGTTCAACAAAATTATCGAAGCAGGGGTGCCAAACTCGACCAAAATTATGAGGGATGGATTCAAATCCAACTCCCAAATTAAAATAATATCCACCTGCAAAATAGAAGCCGCCAAATGTTGAAGGGTCTTGTTGAGGAGTACCCGTGTAATAAATGCTCAAACTGTCTGTTGTACCAGTAGTAAGCGTTGATCCAAAATGAGGCACCAATAATGTGTCGTTATAACCAAACGAAATTGGGTTTCCGTGATAAATAATTGAATCTATTGTCATCTGTAGCAAATCCAAGCTGATACTGGTTACATCCATTTTGGTGGTAAACTTTACTTCACACGAAGAGCTGATAATTGAGCTACCTGCCTGTGTGAAATCCATATATAAACCATAGTTTAATACATCAATGGTGTCACTTCTAAGATTTTCAGATCCCGATCTAAATTGATTCGGAATCTCATGCAATGCATGATTATGATTAAGTTGACAGCTATACTCTTGATGATTAGATTGACTAAATGAAAAGGCAGCAATAAAAGTTAGGATAAAAAAAGAAGTCAGTTTCATACAAATGGCTTTATATAAAATTACGAATTCTTTAGAGAAATGGTGTGGCTAATTGTTAGTTGCCATCAAAACTGGTAAAATCGTAATCAGTTTTACGAGGGCATCAGCCACTAAAACGACCATGAAACCAATCTCGTTTTTATAGGATACGATATCTTTTGTCAACGCATAGATAAAAGCAGCAATGGTGACAATTCCAAAACAAATTACAACAGGAACGTGAGGCCATTGAGCCAGAATAAAAAGTGTAGATAATAATTGGATAATCGCCATTGCTCCAATTAACAGTTTTTTTTGTTGTTTGAATTCAGAATTATGAATCAAGTAAATAATTACAACAACATGTGTAATACCGAAGAGATAAAAGCTGTCTAATCGAACTGCCGCCGAATTAACAAAGCTTAGTCCGAAACTCAAAGCATATAAGCCATGAATGACTTGAGCAAATCGGTCTTTGATTTTAAAAATTTGAAGAACTGCGAAAGCTCCGGCAAGAATAATAATGATACGTATGTCCATTGAAAATTAGGCTTTGAAATTCGGATTCTCCCAAGCCATCAACACTTCATCATAAAAAGTGTCATCAATATAACGTGCTCTACCAGGAATAATCGCCTCAGTTTTAAAACCAGTAGCCTCAAATAACTTTATCCGGTCTACATCATATTTAACTTCCATTTCTAGTCGTTTAATATCTGGACGTTCTTTAGTGATATAATCCATAAACCCCATAAAAATACCTCTTCCAATTCCTTTCAATTGAGATTTGGGTGAAACAACAATGGTGTAGTTGGACAGGATGTGTCTATAGGCTTTAAGATTTGAACGTTCAGCATGACCGAATCCAATTACATTATCCTCGTCATCAGTAACCACTAAAAAGATGCATTCATCTTCAGATTTGTTAAGAAGCGAAAAAATGTAGGTTTCTGTGATCTCATCTGGTCTACGAGTAATGCCTTCGACCTTTCCCGCAACCTCATTGTATATTTTTGCAATACACGTTCTGTCCGACCTATGAGCTTTTCTGATATTCACGGTCGAAAGGTACAAAAAATCCTCAAATTTCTTATGCGTTCCTAAGCTTTTTTAAGGTGTTAACAATCTGTTGCACATGTCTTTCATTGTGACAAATTACAAATTCGCAAGCTTCTGCTACGTTGAATTTTACAGTAGCTCCAATGGCCGAAGGGAATTTTATATCCATCACTTTTTTCCTAGGATAAACGGCCAAAGCATTGGCAATGTGTTCAATAGATTTTTGAAATTTGGCAAATACTTCTACCGCTTCTTCTGATGTTATTTTTTCTGAATTAAAAACGGGTTGAAATCGCTTAAAGGTTTTCATTTTGAATTTGATTTTACCTTGTTTTGGAGGAAATCTTTTAATTAAAAATGAAGGGATCGCACTCGCTTTTATCAATTCTTGTGAATGTGATGAGTTTTCTAATTGATCTAGAGTGGTATCAATCTTTTCACGATAAGCTTCATGAGCAATGTTCATATGCTCTATTACCTCTAAAACACTCCAACTCTTAGTGTTTGACCTTTTGCTAAGCAACTCCAAATCATAATCTTGCAGTGACAGAACGAATTCATTGAGTTGATGATTCCTTTTAACTTGATTATCTGTTTGGATTTCTACTCGTGCCATATCTTTTTTTATTCAAATTTGAGGATAATAACTCGGCTGAATCTTGATGTAAATCAAGAAATTAAAAATTTTCCTTTTAACCGGCTATAAGTTTCCTGACTCATATTTAAATAAGAAGCGATATATTTTTGAGGGATCTGTTTTAAAGGTTCTGGACAACGTTCGTAAAACTTTTCAAATCGCTCTTCAGCAGAAAGGGTTATTAATTCGATTTCCCTATTTACTCGCCCAATTAATAATTCTTGATGGGCAATTCTGCCCCAATGTTCAAATTCTGGATATTGTTCAAACCAGCTGTGGTATTGATCTAAATTCACAGAAATCATTTTTGATACAGTAAGTGCTTCTAAAGTATAAGCAGATTTTTTTTCATGGAGAAACGAATCATAAATGCCAGAAAAACTCCCATCAAATGAAAAGCCAATTACTTGTTTATCTCCAGATTTGTTGATCACGTAGATGCATTGAACTCCCTTTATAACAATATAGAATTTCCGTTCGATTTCAAGATTTGAGGTAATGATTTCACCACGTTTAAATTCATTTTCAGTCCATAGGTTAAAAAAATCAGCATGCGTACTTTTATGGAGCTCGAGTGGCTTAAAAGCCGAGGTAATGAATTGACTGTAATCTTGAATCATGAATCCAAATGTACCCACTATTTGAAAAACATTATTTTCTGTAGAAGTATTATTCTGCCGTGATCAATGTCTGATGAGTACTAAGGATAAGTCCCATGCTTTTTTGATCGATTCGTTGAAGGTGCTGTAAGGCCCCCTCTAATTTTGCCGAGATTTTATCAAACTCACCATTTTCAAACATCTTGCCGCCACCTGTCGGGATTTCACCATTCTCAACTATAGTATTTTTTAGGACGTCAACATCCTCAATGTTAGGCATTGGAACAAACTCTAAATTGTCCAATTTATTGAGCTCAGAATTTAATGTTTTTACCCATTCATTTACTTTATTGGTGAAATTACGAATGTCTAATTCTGTGAGATCATTTCTCACTTGTAATCGCTGTAAATTTTCATGTAGCGTATTTCTTATCCCAGAAAAGGTTTTGTAAACTTCTACAATAGTTTGATGTTGCTTGTAAATATTGAGAAGTTCTATTTCTGTTTTTTGCTTTTTAGCGAGGTGATAGTGCAATGAACAAAAGTTTGTGTCCCAATCCAGAAAATCTTCAGTAAAGATTTTCTCTCTTTTCTCATTTAGAATTTGCCAGCCTTTCTGCAGATTTCTTTTTTTGAATTTTTCACCGTCAATTTCAATAAACTTGGTTTTAGAAGCACCTTGAGCAATTAATTGAACAGTGTTCATTTTTTCTTCAATTTCCTGAACCGGTTTCATCAATTTATTGAGTTCAGTTTTCAATTTTTGATATTCACTCTCTATGTCCTTTCCAAAATTAGTTTGTTTTTCTTCAAGGTTTTTTTCTGTAGGGATAATAAAATAGCGGTTTGCAAAGGCGTTGTCGAACTCTTCCAAAAGACTAGATCCTTCTTGTTCATCTACTATAAATTGTTCAAATTCCGCAATCTCCGTATTTGCCAAAGATTCTTTTCCAAGGTAAAGTTTGTAGATAATCCCGGTCATTTCCTTTTGTAATTCTTCCGTATTGTTAAAAATAATCCATGGACTTCTGTGATCTTCTTCACAGTTGATATATGGGCTTTTGGCATTAGCCTGTCTTAGATCATTTGGTGGGTGAGAGGCATACATACTGACATGCGAATTTTCAGAATGCGAAAAATACTTTTTACCGCCCAATTCATGTGTTTCTAATCCCTCAAAATCATCCTTTATTTTTAAAGATTCTCGATCCAAGGCAAGGGTATTGTGATGATAAAGGTTTTCAACAAATTTGTTTTTTTGAGCAAGTAAATAAGCATGGTTCAAAGTTCCATTCCAAGTGGCGTTTCCTGGTTCTAACTTCCAAAGAGCAGACACAATTGCATCTGATCCTGAAGTACTAACCGCAACTTTATCTGCATTAAATTCCATCTCACGGGATAACAAGCCGTACATTAAATTTAAAAACTGATAGAACAACGCAAGTGTTTGTCGGATAATCCAGATGACCGGTGTAATAATCCAAGCTGGAAAAGCCAACCTTAAATCTGAAGCTCTCCATTGATCAAGAATATTGTCAAATCTATCTCGCGTATAAATCATGTCATGAATAATGGTGTTAGCCGAAATAATATAACTACCTATCTTCATAGATCGCTGCGCAAAATGACCGAATTCATGAGCGACTACAGCTCTAAACTCTGATAAGTTAAGACAAGACACTAACCCCATTCCTATAGTGAGTTCCTTTCTTACTGGTAAAAACAGACTAAGCCAAACGTTTGAGTACTGTACATAAGCATTCACGTCTGGATCGAGATAGATGTTTTTTGGTTTAGGTGCGCCCGTTTGTGCGCAGATTTTATCGACAAACATCCACAAATCGGTTTGCTCGTTTTTCTTGAGTTTTATTCTGTTTTCTGCTTTGTGATTTTTGAGTTTTAAAATAAACTTCAAAGTGAAAACTAATAACATAACAGATCCGGCAATTGCGCCAATTTTCAAAAGAATAGTTACTCGGTTTACGCTCATCATATCATAGCTGAAGGCCCAATAAACAAGATAGGTCATGCCAGCAACCATTGCGGCGTAAGAGATGAAAAAAAAGAGTATTCCAAGTATTGCTAAAAACGCTTTGAATTTATAGGAAGCAGGCAATTTGGTAATATCCTTGGGGATATTCGCCGGAACAGGAGGGTAAAGGATTGACATAAGTTTGGGTATTTAAATAGCTCATAAATATAAGGAATCAAAATTATTTCAAATTGTAATTATAATCTTGTGTCAAATGAGAATTGTGCGAATCGTTAACGTCCATACGACAGTATAATTGAAAGTATGTTTAATCAAATATTTGCTGTGAACAACTAGCCTTAAGTGTTACCAAATCACCGCTTTTTAGCTATAACTTTATAAATTCATAAAGTAGAACTATGGAAATGTTGCGTGTTGATAATATAGTGAAGCAATACGCTGGACACACTGCACTTGATAATGTCTCTATCCAAACCAAAAAAGGAGAGATTTTTGGTTTGCTGGGACCAAATGGTGCCGGTAAAACCAGCCTTATTCGAATCATCAATCAAATTACAGGTCCTGATTCGGGTCAAATCTTTTTAGAAGGAAGAGAGATTAAACGCTCTGATATTGAGTTTATCGGATACTTACCAGAGGAAAGAGGATTGTATAAAAAAATGAAAGTCCGTGATCAAGTCATGTACTTTGCTCGTTTGAAAGGCTTGACAAAAACTGAGGCAAAAAAGCGCCTTGAGTACTGGTTTGAAAAGTTCGAAATTACTTCATGGTTCGATAAAAAAGTAGAGGAACTGTCCAAAGGGATGGCACAAAAAATTCAGTTCATCATCACTGTCTTGCATGATCCCAAACTCTTGATTCTTGATGAACCATTCAGTGGTTTTGATCCCATCAATACCGAATTGATTAAAAGAGAAATTCTCGCGCTCAAAGAAAAAGGCACATCAATCATGTTGTCCACACACAACATGAATTCCGTTGAAGAAATTTGTGATTCAATTGCGTTAATCAATAAATCAAAATTGATTGTTGAAGGAGGATTGAAAGAAGTAAAAAGTCAATACCGATCGCATACCTATGCGGTTCAATTCAAAGGAATGATGTTCGGTTTTGCAAACGCACTTTTTGCAGATTTCTCATTGGAGCATTCAGAACAAATAGATGACGATACAGCCGTGGCTCATGTCAAATTATTGAAAGAAAATAAATTGAATGATTTACTTAAAACCGTTATGCCGGTTGTAGAAATTGAATCGGTACATGAGATCATGCCAACCATGAACGATATCTTCATTCAGGCAGTAACAGAAGATTCGGGTGAAAGCATAAAGCAGGAAGGAGGCGAAGATGAGTAAGATAGGACTAATCATCAATCGTGAATACACTTCACGCGTCAAGAAAAAATCTTTCATTGTACTTACCATTTTAGTTCCAATTCTAATTGGAGCCGTTGGTTTTGCTGCCATTTGGATTGGAATGAAAGAACAAAAACATTTCAAAGTTTTAGTCTCGGATCCAGATGACATTTGCGGAGGTAAAATTTTTGTTGGACAGGACGAACATCCACCTGCAACTTTTTACTTTACACCAGACGATCTTGGACCTGACTTGTTTGACACTGAAGAGTATAAAGATTATGATGTCTATGTCGGTGTTGGAAAAAACACCATTACCAACAAGACAATCAAAGCCATTCACAGAGATGAACCCAATCTGAATACGCAAAAATACATTTCTAATAAACTAGAAATGAGACTTGAGGAGTATTTTGCAATTGATCAAGGTGTATCACTTACAACTTATCGAAAAATTAAACAATCCTTCAAGTTTGTTCTTCAGGATATCGAAGATATTGATGGAGAAAATGATTCTGACCGAAAAGCCAAAGCACAGGCAGTAGGGTTCGCTTTTTCAATTCTGATTTTTGTATTCTTGATGGTATACGCCGGACAAGTAATGCGAGGCGTTTTGGAGGAGAAGACCAGTAGAGTAGTTGAGATTGTCGTTTCATCCGTCAAGCCATTCGAATTAATGATGGGCAAAATTATTGCCATTGGTTTGGTTGGATTGACCCAGTTTTTAATTTGGATTGTATTGATCATTGTTATCCTCTTAGGTGTTCAAGCTTTCTTCCTGGCAGATATGGATCCCGCAGCAATTCAAGCAATGACTGAGACCCAGATGGGTACTGAATTAACTGGAAACGCCGTAGGTAATGACAATGAAATAGCGGCACTCATTTTTGAGCAAATTCAATGGCCGGTGTTACTAACGCTTTTTGTAATCTACTTTCTTGGAGGTTACCTTTTATACGGCAGTATTTTTGCCATTGTTGGCTCTGCTTCTGATTCTGAAACCGACACGCAGCAACTCATTATTCCTGTGATGATTCCGTTGATGTTTGTTTACTTTATTTCATTCTCTATCCTCGGTAATCCTGATGGACCCGCTGCAGTTTGGGGATCTCAAATTCCATTCTCATCACCAATTATTATGTTGCAGCGTGTTGCAGCCGGAACAGTTAATGGCGTTGAGGTAGCGATATCCGTTGTCTTGTTGATAGGGACATTTATTTTCACAACTTACCTCGCTGCCAAAGTATATCGTGTTGGAATATTGATGTATGGGAAAAAGGCATCTTGGAAAGAAATATTCAAATGGTTAAAACATTAAGGTGACACAACGAATTGGTATCATAGATATAGGAACAAACACCTTCAATTTATTGATTGTTGATCGTTCAGCTCATTCTTTTGAGAAAATATATAGTGCCAAACAAGGTGTAGGATTGGGTCTCGGTGGAATCAATGACGGAAGATTAGCTGAAGACGCCATTGTAAGAGGAATTCAAACCTTAAAAGAATACATATTGAAAAGCACCGAGTTAGGCGTTGAAAAATTAAAAGCTTTTGCTACATCAGCTGTTCGTGATGCGAAAAACAAAAGTGAGTTTGTTGCTCGCCTTCGTGACGAGTTGAGTTTGGATGTTGAAGTGATATCAGGAGACCGAGAAGCAGAATTGATTTACGAAGGGGTCAAAATCGGACATGACTTTGACAGGACTTCGGTGATTATGGATATTGGAGGGGGTAGCACAGAATTCATTTTTGCCAATAAAATGGCTATCTTGAAAGCGCATAGTTTTAATATCGGCACCGCCAGAATTTATCAGATGTTTGACTTTTCAGACCCCTATTCAACTGAAGATATCCAGCGAGTAAATGATTATTTAGCTAAAAATATCGAAGGATTTTTTGATAG
This sequence comes from Bacteroidia bacterium, assembly GCA_030426825.1. Taxonomy (GTDB): domain Bacteria; phylum Bacteroidota; class Bacteroidia; order Flavobacteriales_D; family Crocinitomicaceae; genus Paracrocinitomix. The sequence continues at coordinate 11,575 of JAUHXX010000023.1, forward strand.
CATGAAAGCGGATGTACTGATAGGAGCGAGTGGTTCTTTTGAAACTTTTTACGCCTTATTGTACAAAAAGGAATATCCTGAAAATGAATTTGAAGATATGCCAGCAGATGAGGTGATAAGAGTGCTTGACGAAATTATAGCATCTTCATTAGAAGAAAGAAATGCGAATGCATTCATTATTCCGATTCGAAAAAAAATGGCACCCATTGCCGCAATAAAGATAAAATGGGTTTTAGAAAAATTAAAAATTAAAACCCTCACAATTTCACCTTACGCCATGAAAGAAGGTGTCATTAAACTGATATAAAATATGTTGAACTTAGCTCCTCATTCTAGACTTTGGATTTTTCAAGCAGATCGTTTTCTGAATTCAGAAGAGTTCGCAAAGGTCAATGCTGAATTAAAAGATTTCATGCAAGGTTGGGCGTCTCATGGCAATGAATTATATGGTGATTTTAGCATTCAAAATGACCTGTTTGTAATGGTAGGTGCTGATGAATCTAAAAGTCCAACTTCTGGCTGTTCAATAGATGCGTTGACTAGAAAAATTAAAGAACTAGGTGCCGATTTAAATATTGATTTTTTCAATAGGCTTAATATTGCATATGAAGAACCGTCAACAGAAATCAAGCTGGTTTCTATGCTGGAGTTCAAAAATTTAATGAGTTCAGACACCGTCACAAGACAAACGACTGTATACAATAATTTGGTTGAAACCGTAGCCGATTTAGACGAGAACTGGCGAACAACAGTGGGGCAGTCATGGCATAAAAATTTATTACAGGTATTGTGAGATATTTCATCATCATATTGTTCATGCTTCCAAACCTGAGTAAAGCTCAGGAACTCTTGGATACGAACAGTTTTGATGTGGAATTATTTAATAAATATGTGCTCAACGAGGTCAATAAATTAAGGATCCGTAATAAAGTAGATACCCTAGTTGTTGATCGTTCATTAGACAAAGCAGCACAAGATCATGCCGATTATATGGCAGAAAATAATGTCTTATCACATGCACAAAAGAGTAAGTTGAAAAATGCTCCTATGGATCGGGTAAAATATTATGATGGTGCTCATTCTGCGGTAGGAGAAAACATTCAATTAGTTCCATTGAATTACAAAATTGAAAAATCGAAAAATCGCTTGACTTATGAAAAGCTAGCTAAAGAATTGGTGGCCAATTGGAAGAAATCAAGTGGGCATTACAAAAACATGATGAACCCAGCTTTTAATGGTGTTACACATACATATACTATTAAAGATGGGGTGCTTTTTTGCGTTCAACTACTCGCTTCAACCGCCTTTGATGATAAGTACGAATATACCAAAGGAGACAAGCTGTTTGTGAAAAACAAAAGCGAGTGTGGTAATTGTAAACGCGTTAAAAAGAAGATTTATAAAGATCAGGCACATATGGGTTGGTATACGGTTTCAAACGATTCTATCTACTACCTTAATTCTGATTTTATCGGAGGTAAAAAGAATAATTTTAAAAAGATTTTTAGTGCAAGAGGTGCCATAGCTGTTGATGTTATCCATCAAGAACAGTATAATTGCTCTGGCAACCCGAGCTTTCATAATTCATTATATCATGACGGTTATTACATAGGTTATATCACCAAGCAATCATTAAGTAAAGATTTGGATCCATCTCCCAACATGCTAAAAATTTATGTTGGTCAAAAGCCAGCTTTCGCAGATACCTTTTTTCAGGTGGACTTTAACATGATGAAAAGATGGAAGCCTTGTTTGCATGGAATGACCATTTATGTAAACCCTGATTTCTTAGCACCAACTGAATATCTTGAAATTCCACAACCGGTAATTTTTGAAAAAGAAATTTTGATTACCGATTCGGTGGATGTCAAGATTCCATTTGCTAGTGGTCAAACTGATCAAGATACTTCAATTTTCAGACCCTTAGTTCATGCGTTGGACAGTCTTGTGAAGAACAACTTTAAAATCAAACACATCTATTTTAACGGCGTGGCCTCTATTGAAGGAACAGAAGAAGGCAATCAATTATTGTTTAAACGGAGAGGGGCAATTATTGAAACTTACCTCAAGCAGTATTATCCCGATTTAAAATTGGAAAGTGAATTTTATGAAAATTTTGATGACTTCAGATCTGGTTTAGTAAATATTGGGATAAAAGAGGCTTTTAATATGTCTGAAGACAGCTTGAGAATGTATGCCAATAAAAACATAAAAGATCCCAGAGTAATGCAAGTCTTAGACGATTCAAGATACTCTTCAATAGTCGTTACATATGAAGATGCTTTTCCATTAATTGAAGGGCAGTATGGTTTATCTGTTTTGAGATTACAAGATTTAATCAATGCTAAAAATCACCGAGAGTTGATTCCATTGTATGAACTGATCGCGCATAAAATCTTTGATGGTCAAGATGCTCAAAAAGATTCAATGCTGAATTTGGACATACCAGAAACCGCTGAATTTGGAAAATTGAATTGGTATGATTTCATTTTTAGACTAAACGTTGAAGACAAAGCCGTTGATTACGAACAACTCAACCGTTTTGCTAAAATTGGAGCCATTGAGTCTGATGCTAGCTTTTTAGAATATCGCCTCATGTTCAATATTTTTAATGATAACGAAGCCATTGATGTTGCCGATTTTGGAGAAGTACATGCACAGATAAGAGGAAAGCGTCAAAAAGCCTGGATTGAATGTCTTGAGCTGATTATGGGAGTGCAAAACTTGAGATACTCTGATAAAATGGCTGTTCCTATCCTGTTAAAAACAACCTTGGCCAGTAAGTTTGATTTGAAAAAAACGTATTTCATCTGTCAGTATCTAATTGATTGGGGATACACTGCCGAACCTTATATTTTGCTCTCAAAGTATGCTAAACGACCAGGACAGTTACCGAAATTATACAAGCAATACCTGAAGTTAGGGTATTTCTTAGGGCAATTTGAGAATAAAAAAGAATGGAAAAAAATCAGAAATGTTTTCAAGAGTTTAGCCAAAAATAATCCTGAAGAATTTTGCGATTTGTTCAGATGGAATCAAATGGGAGTAAGAGCACTTGATATCCCAGAAGTGGCAGAATTGTTTTGTGAAAAATGTCGTGAATCAAATTGATTTCATTAATCGAAAGATGAATCAAGAACTATTATTCGTCTGATTTTCAAAATATCCCCGAAGCTTTTTCTCTTTTCCTTCCAAAATTTTAGCTTTGCAAAAAATTGCTCGTTATGTCATTTTGGGAAAAAACGTATTACGGAAATACTTTACTTGAATATTTAATTGTCTTAGGGATTATTCTAGGATCAATAATTGCTGGTAAATTATTGTATTGGGTGTCAAGTAACATTCTTAAAAAAATTACCGCTAAAACGAAAACGAATCTTGATGATATCATCATTGATAAAGTTGAAGAACCAGTAATTTTTGGAGCAATTTTAGGAGCTTGTTGGTATGCGATTAATCGACTGAATTTTGGGATTTCTAAACTGACACCTGAAGAATATGTCGACATCTACACTGGGAATTATGGCGTTTCTCCTAGTCCAGAGCATTTAGCTAATGTGACTAAGTATGACACTACCTTAGAGTCTGTCGGTGGAATTACGAAGCCGTTTATTGAATATCCTTACTGGGAGAATTTTGTTCACCACATTTTTGGATTCTTACTAATTGTAAACATCACCTGGCTAATTGTTCGTTTGCTAGATGCATTAATTGAAGAATACATAGTTCCGATCACTGAAAAATCTAAATCTGATTTGGACGATCAGTTGCTGCCTTTGTTCAGAAAAGGAATGAAAGTGATCATTTGGTCGCTTGGTATTGTAGTAGGATTAAATAATGCCGGATATGATGTAGGTGCGATTATCGCGGGTCTAGGAATCGGTGGTTTAGCCTTTGCTTTAGCTGCGCAAGATACTGTGAAAAACTTCTTCGGAGGTATCATGATTTTTGCAGATAAACCCTTCCAAATTGGGGATCGAATTCAAATTGGAAGTATTGATGGTACGGTAAAAGAAATTGGAATTAGAAGTACAAGAGTAGAAACTTTGGCGGGTAGAATCGTAACCGTGCCTAACTCCATGTTCTCTGATGATGCTGTTGAAAACGTAGATTTAGAACCTTCTCGTAAAGTTGTTTTAAACTTAGGTCTGACTTATGACATGACGGCAGAGCAAATGGAATTGGCCATGCAAACACTCAAAGATATTGCTAAAAGTCATTCTGATATTATTGAAGAAGATATCGTTGTTGGATTCAACTCTTTTGGTGATTTTGCTTTGGGCATCATGTTCATTTACTATATCAAAAAAGAGGCAGATAACGTGAATACTGCAACAACAATCAACCTGGATATTTTAAGACAATTTGGTGAAAAAGGATTGGAGATGGCATTCCCAACTCAAACAGTTTATCATCAAGCCTTGAAGTAAATAATTATAACTTGCTGGGCGTCTATGAAGTCTAGTTTGAGAATCTTGACTTGTCCTTTTTTTGTCGCTTTTGAGCGATTACGCTAATTGTTTTTGCGGAAACTACGCTAAAAATTGAGGTAGTTTTAACGTATTTATACTTTTTTTGACTGATTTTCAGAAATTTATAAATCCGATTAGGATAATAATCGTTATCTTCTAAGTCCTAAAAATTCTATAATTATGAAAAAATTCTTCACTGCTTTGGCCTTATTGGCCTTTATTTCTTCCTATTCTCAGAATAATTTCCCGTCCAATGGACAAGTAACTATTGGTACGTCAACAGCAACACCTGGTACAGCTTTAGATGTTAATGGCAGAGTGATGATTGATAGTTGTTTAACTGTGAAAGACTCTCTTGTTGTAGAGAGTAGGATTCGCGCTAAAGATAAATTAATAGTTGATGATAAAGCTGTATTTAAAAATGACGCTCTTGTCAAGTTGGATTTTAGAACCAATGGAGATGCAAGATTTGATAATCAAATACGCGTTGATGGAATTGCTAAATTAAACGGTGATGTGAAGATGGAGAACCTCGGAGCGTATAATGGAGCATTTGATGATGTGGAAGTTTTACTCGTCAAAAACAATGGTCAGGTCAAAAAAGTTTCACTGTCAAATTTAACCCAGTATCAAGGGCCTCTGGGAAATGCCTTTGCATGTTTAGAGGATGTCAATGGAAACATTATTAATGCTAATTGGTTGACTGGTGTTAACAAAGTAACTGTTTGTCCAGGTGTAGACGTGGGAATCGGCACTCAAAATCCAAATTACATCTTAGACGTTCGTAATTTAGCTTATTTGGCAAAAATCAAAATTGGTACCGGTAATCCAAATTCTCCAGAAAATGCCTTAATCAATGCGTATAGTAATACGAGTCAAGTTGAATTAGTGAATATCGGAAATCAAATCTCTGGCTTGCAGACTTATGAAGAGAGATTTACAATATCAAATACAGGTGAAGTAGCAATAACGAATGTTGGGTCCGGTCCAGCCCTTACAGTAAATAACGGAAACGGACATGCTTTAGAAATTTTCGATAATTCCGGGTCAAAAATTCTTCAGTTGGAGAATGGTGGATTGCTTCATGCAAGAGCCGTGAAAATTGATATTGCCTCTTGGCCGGACTATGTCTTTGATAACGAATATGAATTAATGAGCCTAAAAGACCTAGAGAGTTTCATTAAAAAGAATCATCACCTTCCTAAAATACCTAATGCAGGATTAATTCAGAGTGCTGGTTTAGATATCGGTAAAATTCAGCAGTTACAAATGGAGAAAATTGAAGAACTCACTCTATATACTATTGCTTTGAATGAAGAAATAAAGAATGTTAAAGATGAAAACCGAGCTTTGAAGATCGAAATGAATCTGATGAAAGAAGAGTTAGCAGAAATTAAATCTTTGATTAGAGAATAAATATATCCTATGAAATATTTAGTTTCTTTATTAATTGTGTTGTGTCAAGTTCATGGATTTGGGCAAAATGATACCGTTTTTGTTGATTCTCCGGCACAAGGTGCCGAGATAGCCTTTGGGGCACTTGATCCGGAAATTTATCAAGGTCGTCTTATAAATAGAAGTTTAAACTTAGGACAGCCAGCTTATTTTCAGCTAAACGGAAATGATTCTCAAATCCATGATGCTTTTTCATGGATGTCGTTATATAGTGACATTTCTAACGGTTATGTAGATGGTTATGGAAAGCCAACAATCGCGGAAATGGGGAATAATATCGAAAAATTTTTCTTATACGCTGAAATGGAATTTGATGACCTAGTTCAGCCGTTTGGGCTTTTATTACATAATATGAAAATGATTGATTCAACACTTGATTCTGATAATGTATTTTCAGTGGTTAATAATCAATTGATTTCACAAATACCAGAGGCGGAACTTTATACGGATGTCCTTTTGAAAAGTGCATCTGTAATAGAGATTGCTTCCGAAAATGGTTTTACTGAAGGATATTTAGTTTACGATTCTGCATTTATTTCTTTAAGTGAGGATGTAGACTTAATAGCCTTAAGGCTAGATATAGGTGAAGGTTTTTCTCTTTTTAATGAACAAAATAACGTGGTTTGGTATTCTAGGGAAACTGATTCTACTGTTGCATTATGTGAAGTTGAATATAAGCTTGATGGTATTTCATTTATTGATACAATTCAGTTTTATTTGACAACAAATAGTGATGTCAATGAAACTGAACTTGGAAAAGCCAGCGGCCCTTGGGATGAAGTTGATAAATATCATGGGACCAGTATAGATTTCAAAGTTGCTATTAAATATGGTTGTGGAAACGGAGACAAGATTCGAAGACCAATAATAATCGCACCGCCTTATAGGCCTACTATTCAAAAACCATCTATGAATAAATATTGGTATCAATTTAATTTTAAGAATCTCTTTCAATTTATGAGTGATATGGGTTATGATGTAATCTTTTTAAGAGAGCAGCCGGGAAATTCTAGTATAGAAGCAGCGGGAACTGAATTAGCTAAGTTCATTATTGATATCAATGCCATTAAAAAAACAAATTACCCTGACGAAGATTGGGAAAATATTTTAATGGGATTTAGCGCAGGAGGACAGCATGCTAGGTATGCTTTAATGACACTTGAAAAAAATCACATGGAGTTTGAAACGCCTCACCATCATACAAGGTTGTTTATTCCGTTCGATTCACCCCATTTAGGTGCAAATGTGCCTATGTTTACACAAGCCATTTATAAAGATTTTTCACTTGAAGATTTATCTGCCTTTGTTCCTTGGCAAAGTCTAAATGATCCAGCCTCAACAGATATGTTAATGAACCATATTGATGGGAGTCAAATTGTGGATAATGGATCTGTTTTCTCAGGGCATTCTTTTGTTATTTCACCTGCCCCGAATTCGAATAGAGTAAATTTGACGTACGAATTTGATAATAATTTCGTTCATCAGTTTACTGAAACTCAAGATTTAAGAAAAAGTTATCCAACATTTCCTAGAAACATTGCCGTGTCTACTGGGAGTTTCAGTAAAACTTATGAAGATGAATACGGATTGGGTCCCGGAGACTTATTGTTTTCTCAAAACGGTTTTGGTTTTCCATCAACAAACTTGTTCGGAGCTTCATTTGGTAAGTTTAATCGGAAGGTATATTCGTCAAAATATACTACAGCGTCTCACGCCACCATATTTTTTAGATACGATATCTACAAAGTAGGTAATATACCATTTTTGGTATCGAATATTTTTAAAACTGATGAAGCTTATGAGTGGGATATGGCACAAGGTGGTTACAAAACAGAGTTCTATCAAGGTTTTGCAACAGGTGCGGCTTTCGTTCTGAGGAACAGTACTGGTTTTTTAACAGGTACAAGACATTACAAAGATGAAACTATGTTTATGCCTCTTGTTTCTGCATTGGGCATTAACCCGAGTATCTGGCAAAACAATAATCTGGAATATAATTTACAATCGAATACTATGATGTACCAAGATTTTGATATTGTGAATAGCACACAGTCCGACATTTTTGGCTACCCTAATTTAGCTCATCCAAATGATCATTTTACCAAAACACCTTTCGAAGCTGTTTGTGCTGATATACAGATTTATGATCATATTAAGATGCAACAATCTATTGATGACTATAGTTTAAACAATGATTTACTTGTGAAGATTAGAGATTTTATATTAGATGAAGTAGAAGCAAGTACTGTTTATTTGCAGAATAAAATTATAGGTGAGAATCATGTTCAAACGAATCCACCTTATGAATACAAGGCTTGGTATAAGGCTCGTGAAAATATAGTATTTGGCACTCAAGTGTCGCCTAAAACAGACCAGGAAAAATATATTATTAAACCTGGAGCCCATATCACGGCCTACGCTGGTACATCAATAGAACTGCAACCAGGTTTTGAGGCGGATGAAGGAAGTTACGTATTTCTATATCCTTTTATTAGTGCTTGTGATGCTGATTATTTGAATAAAATGGCGATTTATGGCGAAAGTCAACCACAAAACAATTCACCTGAAAAAGAAGAAATCAAAATTGATGTTGTGTTGGAAAGTAATAAGGCTATATTACAAGTTTATCCTAATCCAAATATGGGAGAATTTACAATTGAATTAAACGAGACAAACCCACAAGGTGTTTTATGCGTTTACTCTATAACGGGCACCTTAATGTCTCAACAATATGTGAATAGCAACAAGATAAGGATAAATCAAAAATTCGAAAGTGGTATATACATGTTAGTTTGGCAAAATAAAGAAAGTGTTGAAAAAATAAAAGTGATTATTGAATGAGCGTAAGATTATTAACAGTTTGTATTTGTCTTCTTGCATTGATATCCTGTAAAAAAGAAAGTATCATTCACGTAAGTGGCAAAAACCCTGTGAATGGAGTAGGCTATCAAGGACTGAATTTTGCTGTAATAGCAAGAACAAATGGAATGTTTGAAGCGCATTATAAAACAGTTTATAGAGGTGAATTGGATGAAAATGGTGAGCATGTTTTTAACTTGAAATTGAAAAACAATAAGTCTTATCGGTTGGTAATTGATCAACCAAAAAGTAACTGTTACTATTCAGATTTGACATATGTTTTAAAACACGACAGTGCAGTAATGCATGCAAATTTTGAATTTGCCGATTGTGCCTACCTAAAGTTTAGATATCATAACATAAGTTGCTTTAATAATTTTGATCATATAAAAGTTGAAAGAAGGTCCCAGTTCCCAGATTTTTCGGGATTTGAAATTCCTGCAGAGTATTCTGGGTGCAATGATTTTACAATGCCAAACTTTGTTGAGGTTCCAATGGGTTGGTGGTTTTTTAATTGGGAAGTTACAAAAAATGGTAACACCGAATATTTTGAAGACTCACTTTATTTACAAGAAGGGGAGCAGAAATATTATGAGTTTAACTATTAAATGATTCCATTAATTTCAAGAACTATCAAAGTGGTAGCCATTAAATAATGAAACAGATAATATTTTTTGTTTTTTTTAGCTTATTGTTAATGACTTCTTGTAAAAAGAAATCAACCGTACCCATCCAAGCCCAGCATTATGTTACTGGCGAAG